>NZ_CAXAVM010000173.1:0-15197 GCF_963972345.1 uncultured Gimesia sp.
GGTTGCTGCAAAACAGCGACTGCCCGAAAGTCGCGCCTCGTAGCGGTCTGCGTCAAACTCCATCTGCCGCATCAGAAAACCACTTACCAGATGGCCCACCATCATCAGCAACCATAGAATTTTACGTGTCACCCAGACAAACAGCCTCGCCAGATACAGTACCCAGCTGATGCGTAAATCGAGAGACTGAGACAGATATTCCAGCCGCTCATCCCAGGCATCCCGTTCGTAAACCACGCGCATGAACCATATATTAATGCTGCGGATAATGAATGACAGACGCATGCCGGCACTTTGCGAAAAATGCCCAAATTCGTGCGCCAACACGCCGGAAAACTGCCTCAATGATAAACCGGCAACCAGAGGCATCCCGATCGTCAGCACCAGGTCGTTTCCCAGCATACTCAACCAGCCCCGCCGGAAACCGGCGGATGCATTGACCTGAATATCAAGATTGATCTGCACAGGTCGCGGCGCACCCACGGCGTCGCATACCTGATCGACAAACATAAACAGTAAGGGTTCTTTCTCACGTTTCAGCGCGCGAAAAGCAGAAGAATGCGAAGGCCGTGAGAAGAGGGGCTTCAGCATGAAAATAATAAGAATCACTCCCACAATAATCGGTGCCAGGTATACCAGCAGCAACAGAATCATCCCTTTACCCCTGTTGCGCGTGGTAGTACTCGAACTACCAGCCTCAAACAGGCTAAGCGAATGAACGGCATGAAAATAGACGCCCCAGATCACTCCGCCGATCATCGCGATGTAGAACAATGGCAGCAGAACCATCACAAAACTGACCAGCAGCGCACACAGGCGATACATCAGCGTGGGAGTGACCGGCTCGATATTCCCTTCAAACGCCTGTATGATTTTACGGGGTGTCAGTTCCCGTTGATCGCGACGGGAACGTTTCCGCGGTGTTGCAGAGGAAGGTATGTCAGCTTTGACAGGAGACTGGGCGGACTGTTTCACTCGACGGGGGTCAGAATTACTCATCACGGTTCCTGTCTCAATCTTGCCACCGTGAAGACATCCACAGGCCCCCACATGATCTAACGAACAGAAAATTTACTTAACATATAGTAAGTATTCCCGATCGTAAAATCCATCACCAATTCTGGCACATTAAGACAATTTTAACTCAATACAGACGAGCCGGATCCTGGCGATAAAACATGCGAAGTGTCTCATATAAGTCGAGAGAATACTCCTGCATCTGCCGCGGCTGCTCAAAAAAATGTTCCGAACACACAGCAAAAAACTCCGCTGGATTGGTAGAGCCATACGGATCGATAAATGTTTCCTGACCGTGCTGTACCTGTGAAACCAGTCGCTGGAATTCGCGGGTCATCACTTCATTCCAGCGCCGATATTCTTCCGGACCACTCAGCAGAGGCGTACCATTAAACTGCCGGTCAATGGCATCATAATAATGGGCGAATTCATGGATCACGACATTCCGGCCATCATCGGGAATCTGTCCTCCCTCTCGAATACTCTCCCATGACAATACGATTGGCCCCTGTCCCCAGGATTCCCCCAGGCGAAAGGATGTCCCTTCGGTCAGCACACCAATCGAATTCAGCATCTCCTCCCGTGCCACATAGGTATCCGGATAGACCAGTACCGTCTGCAGGCGATCAAAACAGTCCGTGGCAAATCCCAGTGTCAGCAGACAGGCCTGCCCGGCGATCGTCAGTTTGACTTCTTCCGTGATTTCAAAACCGTTACAGCCCTCCCAGTATTTTTCTTTGACGAAAATCTGTACGCGCTGATAAAGCAGAGTGCGCTGCGTTTCAGTCAACCGCGTCAACTGCGAAACATTCTGGTCCAGGATCTCTGCCCAGTGGCCTGGCACAGGTGAAGCCAGAATTTTTCTGCGTCTGCGTTTTCTCCACCAGGTAAATAACATGAAAAGCAATCCTCAACTATGAATCTGAAAACGTATGCTTGACCTTCAAGGCAGAATTCACGAGCATTATAGTATCAGTGAACTTTAAGCATAGTCCACGAATTATATTCTGCAGCATCTCAATTCATCGAAAGCAGCCATGAAATATCTCGCCCGACTCACGCTGATCGCCGTATCACTCTGTTACCTGGTATCAGATCAGAGCCCCGTCTCAGCAGCTGCTCCGGAAAAGCCGAATATTGTGTTTATATTGGCGGACGACCTGGGATACGGAGATCTCGGCTGTTACGGACAGAAAAAAATCAAAACGCCCCGTATTGATCAGATGGCAGCGGATGGCATGAAATTCAGTCAGATGTATGCGGGCTCTACCGTGTGTGCTCCTTCACGATGTGTCCTGATGACAGGATTGCACATGGGCCACTGCCGCGTCAGAGGAAATACACGCGTCAAAGAAAACCAGTCACTCAAACCTGAAGACGTCACCGTTGCCGAAATCCTGAAACAGGCCGGCTACACAACTGCATTGACGGGCAAATGGGGTGTGGGGGAAGCAGGGACACAGGGCGTTCCCAACCTGCAGGGCTTCGATTATTTTTATGGCTACCTGAACCAGCATAATGCCCACAATTATTACCCCGGATTCCTCTGGAAGAACGGGAAAAAAGTCAAGCTGAATAATGTCGTCGATCCGGCAACCATTAATTCCGACGGACTGGGTGGTGTCGCGACGAAGAAAGTTGATTACTCACATGATCTGGTGATGCAGGAAGCACTTCAATTTATTGATCGGAGTGCCCAGGATCCTTTCTTCCTGTATGTCGCCCTGACAATCCCCCATGCCAACAACGAAGCGGGACGCAAAGTGGGTGATGGCCAGGAAGTACCTGATTACGGCATCTACGAAAACAAAGACTGGAAGAAACAGAACAAAGGTCAGGCCGCCATGATTACCCGCATGGACACCGGCGTGGGTCAGATTCTGGATAAACTCAAAGCACTCAAGATCGACAAAAAAACCCTGGTCATTTTCAGTTCCGATAATGGACACCACCGCGAAGGGGGCAATGATCCGGAATTCTTCGACGCCAACGGTCCGCTCAGAGGCATGAAACGTGATCTCTACGAAGGAGGCATCCGCGTGCCTTTCATCGCATACTGGCCCGGCACAACTCCCGCGGATACTGTTTCCCGTCACATCGGCTATTTCGGCGACCTGATGGCAACTGCGGCGGATCTCGCAGACGTCCCCTGCCCGCCCGGGCTGGACAGTGTCAGCATCGCCCCCACGCTCACAGGTCATCCTGACCAGCAGAAGCAGCACGACTTCCTCTACTGGGAATTCTATGAACAGGGGAGCAAGCAGGCGGTTCGCGCAGGAAAGTGGAAAGCAGTCCGCATGCCCATGCTGACCGGCGAAACGGAACTGTATAACCTCAACCAGGATCTGGGAGAAAGCAACAACCTGGCAGACGAGCATCCGGAACTGGTCAAGCAACTGGAAGCCATGATGCAGCAGGCGCACTCAGAGGACCCGCTCTGGCAGCCTGGTGGAAAAACTCCTAAAAAACAGCCGGCACCCGGTGATGGAAAACCGCGGTTTTAATCACCCAACTTGAAATATTTAAGGGCCAGTCCTGGTCGTTGTATCTAACTGAGCACCTTCCGTGACCAGATCAAGGACAAGTAAAGGTGGTGACATGCACAAGTACAGGCTGTCCTGTCCCGGTATCATAATAGGCAGTTGATGAAGCAGACACATTAAGGACTGTAAACCCAAACAGCGTGGCACAAAAACCCTGCACGGGTACTGTCACCTGTGCTCTCACTGCAGGTAACACAGCCGGATTAAGCGCATCAGCTCCTGCATCAAACTCATAAGGAGGTGGCGTGATGAGTCCACCAAATACCAGATTACCATCACAACTCAGATTTTCATTGGATGGATTGCCGACGTCATAATTTGTCGTGAATACAGCTGGCGTGCCTTGTATGGGATTCGCAGTAGCATAAGCGACGCCCACATCTCGAGGGAATTCAGTCGAATCGTCTGGCATCGGCAAAGTAATCCGTTCCCCCCAGTCTTTCACAGCTGCCAGAGCCGCAGCGTCCATGGCATTGTTGACTTCAACCTGTGCCGCCCATAATGTCGCAATTTCCAGTACCACACAGAAAAATGTGAGAAAGAAAGAACCCCAGATGATTAACCACAGAACAGCAATTCCCCGACGGTTCGATTGAGATTTTCTATTCGAATGAATTCGCATCATGGGTGGGTAATCAATCTTTACAGGTAACGACAATATTATTTTCGCAGGTAGAGCAGATACTTTTTACAATTCGTAAATATAGGTCGTCGATTCTTCGACAATATAATCTGCCACTGAGAATCCAAAACTGGATAAGAAATCCGGAATGTTGTCTCCCAGTCGGACACAAACGGTGGTCCGAACCGACTCAGTAGCCGTCGCGCCTGGTACACTTGGCAGGGCACTCGCTGGTGGATCACAATTACAGTTCGCGGCAGGAGGCGTCGGATCAGCAATCGTCTCCTCGGGTACTGGTGGCACAGCTGGAGAGATCGCAACATTATGTTCCAGTATCACTCTACAACTTCCCTGAGGTAAGCCACCCACCTGAAGCACTCGATCAACACGAGTTTTCAATATTCCCATAGGCCCGGCATTTAAACTGTTGATATCAGCTTCTATCGTTTCAGAAGCGATCTTGGCAGCGAAGCGACTTGCATAAGCGGTCTGTTCGATGGCAACGTAAATTAAAGAAATCTGCACCATCGCCAGCATGATCAACAGAAACGCAGGCATCGTCAGGATCAATTCCAGTACGACAACCCCCGATCGGGCTTTGATTGGTTTCGTATCCTGTAACCTGTTATTCTGCACTGTCGGCGTCCACTTGATTGAGCGGTAAATTTCTTTTGATGATTTCAAGCAATCTAATTGCTGCAATACTAGTTTGGCAAGCAATTTGCGTTCCCTAGATTCCTGTCACTTGACTTCTCAGCAGAATCTGCAGGGAAACGGGAGAACCTCTACATTTCAAGCAAGCTGGAATTCCCGTAAAACGATGCTGGAAGTGAAGCTGACTCGATTCCTGATAACCAGACTTAACACACGCGGAGCAAATGTCTCCATTTGTTAACACACACCTGAACTGAAGTACGGATTATGCAAATCAGCGGGCTAAGAACCTTGAGGAACCAGGGGAACAGTCGATCTACCAGATCGACGGGCAGCAGGCGGCGCACAGGATCGGTTCTGCTGGAGTTTATCCTGACATTTCCCTTGGTTCTGATCATTTCCCTGGCAATCATTCTGTTCGGTTTATTCGCACTTCTGCAGCAAACCATCTCCGCGGCCACAATCGAAGGCACACGAAAAGCAGCCCAGGTCGGTGCCACCACAGACGCCATAGGTAATCTGATACAGGATTATGTCGCGATCAACTCGCTCACACTGGATGTCGCTCAACAACCTGCTGCTCCCGGTGCCGGCGATGTGCTGGTTATAATTGAAGACGGGAGTGGCGTTTTGACACAAACCATTGGAAATTCTGATATTCCGGGTACTCCGGTAGGCCCTTCACCCGGGGTGTCAGAAATTAAAGTTACCATCTGTCTGAATTTAACTGATACCAACGGTACTTCCCCCATCCCCAACCTCTTATCTTCATTTGGTTTCACGCTTTCGGGAAAACAGCTTGAAATCAGCGCTATGACCGGATTAGAGTAACAGCTGTCTGATTTCCTCTTTCTCACCTCATTGAGTTCATTACTGAGCTCAATCATCTGTCAGAACAGCAAGTTTTCCTGCACATGAACGAAATCGCGACTGGAATGTTCCTCTGGCTGCTGAAGATACTGGGAGCGTATCTGGGAATCCTGATCGTGCTGACTCTCATTCTTTCCCGCTGGAAAAAAAAGTCTGTCCAGGAAACCGAAGAGATTGCCGAGCAGAAGAAGCAGCAGCAGAAAAAACGCTGAACGCTGCATTTCTTTATTATTGTGCAAATAGCAGCGGGAACTGCTGTTTCTGCGTCTGGTTACTGGTTTGCGCAGGTCGAGGCCAGCGTCCCGTCGCATTCCCCGCCGGTCTGCCCCGCATCCCGTTGTTCAGGAAGGTCTTCAAAGAACCATCCAGCAGAGGGTTCGATTTGATATCTACAATCGGACTGGATGTCGTTCCCCGCAACTCGACCCGGATCCAGCCACTGGTGGCGTGCCCGATCAACTGGGTAATCAAAGGTAATGGCAACTGCCGGCGCGTGAGCTGTGAAAACAGATCCACTTTCAAACGGCCATCAAAGTGGGCTTCTCCCGCCTGTCCAAACAGACTGATCGCATTCCCTTTGAGTTCGATATACTTCAGATGAAAGGTCTGGTTCGAGACCGTAAAATCGCAGAAGGCAGAATCAAACGCGGTTTTGTCAGGTTGTGACAGACGCACCACTTTGAAAATCTGGGCAATCGGAGGCAGCTCATAAATGGCAGCCGGACTGATCTGCAACTGTCCCTGTCCTTTCAGATCTGATTTACTGGATCCCCGTCCCCACAGCTGAATCCAGCCATTCATCACGCCCCGCAACTGCGACTGTCCCGGCATATAACGGGCCGCGTATTCTTCCAGCAGGCCCCGATTCAATTCGATCTGCATGTTATAGGTGGGCACATCATTCAATTCGATATCCCCCATACAGGTCAGCACACCCCGAATCGCCTTGGCAGTGATCGGCTGCATGGAATTGATCTGCGGCAGACTGACCGACTGAGTCTTTTCACGACGAATCTCGCGCGAACCGACCGTCAAACGCTGGTCGTGAATTTCAAACGGGCCTTTGATTTCCGTCAGATGATAATCCAGTATCACCACCGAATCCAAATCCAGGTCTCCCTTCAAATGGAGATGGCTTCCATCCCAGGTCCCTTCTGAATGCACCTTACCGTAAACCTTGGTAAGATCTACCCCGGCCGTCAGTGTATTTTCAGCCAGATAAGAATTCATATCCCAGTATGCAGTGATCGCTGTTCCCGGCTGCTGAGATCCTCGAAATTCGATCATGCCATTTGCAGAAATCGGTCGCTGGATATTAAGCGTATTCAACGCGGATGCCATCGCTTCAGGCAATGCTTTCTGAAAAGCGCGATCAGTGGATAAATCATCAATGGTCATTTTATCCAGTTGAACCCACCAGTCTCCACTTGGGGTGACTCCGGCAAGTGCCTTTGCGATGCGGATTTTTGTCTCATCGTGATTCCCGGAGATACCTGACATACGAACTTCGTTGACCCCGGTTTCCGGATTGACGCGAAAACTCCCTTGGGCCTTCAGATTATCAAGGGGGTAGGGAAAGTCTTTCAGACTCATACTACCATCGAACCAGTCTATGCGCGGAATACCGACCTGCAACGGTTTGCCACGTTCCCAGATGACATGCGTATCAAGGTTAACCTTTCCGGTAGGAGCGAAATTCATCCAGAGTTCCTGCAATGATTCTGGTAATGCCAGTTTGAGACTGGAGTCACAGGATGCATTTTCAGCTGATACTTTCAATTCCAATCTACCATCATTGGCAAATCGGGCATAAGAACCGTCTGCTGACAGGCTCGCACTGCCATGTTTGCCTGTAAGTTGCTCAAACCGGGTGACTCCCGTATTACTGAAATAGGATACGCGTCCTTTGAGATCGCTGATGCGATATGGAAAGTCCTGATACTGCAACGATCCATGATCCATTTCTGCTACGAAGTTCAAATGAATCGGCTGATCTAATAACGGAGCCCGTGTGAGCCTGAGAGTGGCATCTGCTGTTCCCTGCAGGTCAACCTCATCCAGCACTTTTCTGACGACTTCAGGAGAGGCAGCTCGCAAAGTCGCATCAATGGGCACCTGCTCTGTCTGGACCAGAATTTCGATTTCAGAAGCGGGACCTGGATGCCTGACATGGCCTTTCGCTTCCACATGTCGCTGGCCAGCCGTTCCGTCGAACTCCAGTATTAGTGTATCTCCCTGCGTTTGTTTCATATACCCTTTAATATGCGAAACGCGATACGGAAAATGCACCGGAATCACTTCCGCGTCATTTGTGGAAACCTTGAGATTCTGTATCTGCCATTTGCCGGTGCCGGGATGATTAAAGTTGACTTCCAGGTCAACATTACCGCTGGGCCGCAGCGTATCGTAAGTGCGGGCCAGACCCCCTGACAGTCGACTTCGCAGTCGTTGATCAATGGGAAGTTTTCGTGACTGGAAAGAAAATGAACTCTTATATTTGAGTGGCGCGTCTACAGACGTATCTTCAGCAAACCGATGATACCCGGTTAATTCAAAACTGGTATCACCATTAAACGCCTGTAAATTTTGAACCAGAACCCGCTGGTTATTCACCAGCACTTTCCCGGCGATGTTTCGCAGTGGGAACGGTAACACCGGATGCTTCAGCTTGCCTTCCCGCAAATGTGTAAGTACCTGAAACTGTGGGGGCTGGTCCTGCCGACTGCGGGCCAGACTGAATTGAATGTCCATCTGGGCACTCACTCCCAGATCATACAATCCCGTCGAGGGGTCCGGTTTCAATCGCAAAGAGGGCATGGCTGTTTTCAACTGTGTTATCAGCTCCGGCGAAATCCCGGTTGCCATCTGTACCAGATTCGGTCCAAACTCCAGTTGACTCCATGTACCTGTAATTGACCCCAGTTTGGAATTGAGATCCCAGTAGCCCGAAATCTCCAGTTTACCCGCCTGCGGAATTGAAGTGTGGCCTTCAATTTCATAACGGCTCGTTCCAGAAGGGATGAGCCTCAAATCCAGATTCTGAAATGTCATTGACGTGGGCACGCCCTGGTCGCCCCGTTCAAATTTCAATGACAGACTGCCCCGCTCAATGACCAGTTCGGGGAGTGGATTATCATTCTTGACCGGCTCGGGCAGCCCCTCCCAGTTCCAGGTCCCATCAGCCATCCGGACCAGCACCAGTTGGGGACGATTCAACACAACTTTCTGGACGTCGATGATCTGGTGCCGCGCGAGCTTTTCCTGATTTAAGGTCACAACGACCTCGGGTAAATCGATAATCGTGTCGGAATGAGTCGCCACATTCACCCGACAACCTTCAATCCGCACACGACGCCGATAATCAAATTGCGCCCGGTCGATATCGAGCATCAGTCCCGGGATATGATTTACGATCTTTTCCATGACGCCCGCCTTTAACATCTCATCGCTGCGCATCCATAGATAATACCCGTAACTTCCGCCGGTAATGACCAGCGAAATCAGGATCAACAGACACCATTGAAATGTTTTACGAACAACCATAGTTTTTCTTAACCGCTTGAGATCACGTTCAGATCACGGATGGATTTCTTTCTTTTGAAATCGGGAAACATACAACCGGCAGATACCCACGGCTGACAGAATATACAAGCTGTATTCCGCCGGCAGTCGATACCGCAACGAACTGACAAACACCATGTGAATCAATGAAAAATACAGGATCGGACCTGCCGTGATCAGTAACAGCAGACATTGATCCCGGGAAATCCAGGCACCATACAAGGCAAACCCCATCACAGGCACAAATACTACCGAGACAGCGAGCATCATCCACCAGGACTGGAACTGGGCTGCATTGGGCCACGGCTTCCAGTAACGCAGCAGCTTCGCAACCATTAACTGCAGCACATGCCCTGGATGCTGCTTCGCATAAGCCACAGCCCGCTGTGTGTAGTGTTGATTCATTTCGTATTCAGTCATGGAATCCAACACACGTTCCTGGTCAAAAAAAGTCATGTCACTGTCACCGGTGGCCCGTGGATTCAACCCGTCATACAGACTCGGCCCCGCCCAGAGTGTGGTTGGAACAAAGTGTCCTGTCACCTGATAATTTCGTATCACCCAGGGTAACAACATCAGGGTGAAGCCGATCATCAATACCAGTGATCTCTGCACCGCTGTCTTACGATGCCCTTTCGCACTGAAAATATAAAACGCGACAACCAGGGGAACGACCAGCAGCCAGCTGGGTCTCACATAATACGCCAGCGCGAGTGAGACTCCTGCCAGCAGTGACCAGAAGATTCCCCTGTTTCGATCTGTTTTCTCCCATTCAATTTTTGATAATTTCACCAGCCCCCATAACGAAATCAGCATCGCGAGTGCAAATAGGGTTTCACTTAATATCAGCACACTGAATCCAGCCATCACCGGAGAGACTGCCGTCAGACCCGCTGCCAGCACCCCCACGGTTTCATTCACCAGTTCCTTCCCCAGTAAATAAACAACAAAGCAGGTCACTACGCCCAGCAGTGCCAGCACCAGTCGCACCCGCGCATGCGATTCACCGACCACCGACATCGCTCCCGCCAGCACCAGGGGAAAACCGGGCATCCGTAGTACACGTCTTGGTGGCGTGTAGATTGAATACGGCTCGCCCTGTTTCAGCGTCTGAGCCAGCTTCCAGTACCCTTCAGCATCTCCTTCAATCACATAGCTTCGCCCGGGTTGGCGCTCCAGTTGGCGCTGCACGTACACCGCCACGCCGCACCTGAGAAATGCGGATATCAATAAAACCAATAACAATAAATACTTAAGCCGTTTTGACTGCGGCATATTTTTCCCTGCCACTTTTGAAATGTGGGAATAGTACGACTACTCGACTATCAGGGTCAATTCCAATATAGCTGCCCCTCTTTCGCCGGCATAAACCATCTCTGATTTGAGACCCCGATTCCCCAGATAGTCCACGTCTCTACTGTACAAACTACGCAATGAAATGAATCGATAAATCAGAATCGCTCCCCTCCAATTCACCCATCTTGACACAAAATCAATGATCGTTTAGGCTCCCCGCTCCTCTCTCAAGACGCATCACCTCCAATTCATCTCATTCCTTTCACGAAGCCCTTTTTCAAGGCTGAGGGAAACTATGCGCTATTTCAAATTTTCAATCCTGTCTGGAATCGCCCTGTTCGCAGTCGCCATGTTTTTTCTATCCCGTTCCATCGATGGCTTTCTTGAAGTCAACAATGAATCAGAACAGGTGGCGGCTGACTCGGACCTGGAACGATCCTTATCAGAACCCGGCGAGTTTCCCGAGTTCAACCTTGATTTCCCGGCTGGAGCGAATGAGAGTCAGGAGAAACCAGACTCAGCCACTGATTCACAACCCGGCAAACTGACAGCGCCAAAGGCACCGGGACAAATTTCGGGAAAGTCAAATACTCGACTGTTAACCGCAAGCTCAAACCAGACAGGGACAGCCCCCGAACTGAATCTGCAGGTACTCGCACAAACGACCCGGGAACAACGTACGACCTTAATAGAAGAACTCATTCGCCTGGATGCGGATCTGGTGCGTCAGGTGGCGATCACCGCCGGCATTCAGCAGGATCGATCACCTGGTTCACGTCCGCCGGTACAACAAATCGCACTTTCTGGGACTGCTCCGGGGCAGACGATCTCAGCAGGATATTCCCCCAGTCAGAATCCCACCTTGCGCGAATCGTTCCTGGTACAACAACAGCAGCCCACCCAAATCGTAGCCGCCTACCGTGGAATCACAATTAAGCTGCCGGGAACTCCTGTCCAGAATGGGCAACTGCACCAGAAGATTAAAGTGGTTCCGGCAAACACCAATACGCTGATGCCGGCCACGGTATTAAGCCAGAACCTGGTAGCCCTCGATCTTCCGGCTCAACTCTCTCAGGCAGTCAGCAGCCAGAATGTGACTGCAGTCAAGTTATCCGAGCTGGGGGAATTTCAACCGGCAGAAATTGTCAAGCTGACAGGCACAGGCCTGGTGATCGGCTTAAGAGGAACCGGTGACCGGAACATTTCTGCGGAAGCGATCCGGGCACTCAAATCCTCCATGAACGCGATGAACATTGATCAGCGCAGCATCAAAACACCTATTCAGGCCGGGAACCTGGCCAACGTTTCCATAGTGGTTTATATCCCGAACCAGGGCGTTTCCCGTGGAAAACAACTGGAGTGTTACATTACCGCTGCCTCTCCGGGAGTCGATCTGACCGGCGGATATCTCCTGCCCACGACCCTGAATATTCCAGGGCACCCAAGTCCAAACGCGGACGCCATGGCGGTGGGCTCAGTTCAAACCGATCAGAGCAAACAGAAATCCCAGGCCATGATTGCCAGCGGTGCGCAGCTCCTCACCGATGTGAATCCTCGACTGGTTTCTGGGCAGGGTATTCCCCACCTCAAATTTTTCCTGAACTCGGAATCACATTCTCCACAATTAAGTGACCTGATCACGCGTCAGATCAATCAGTTTCTCCAGGCGGAAAAGCATCTGAATTCCAAAGCCATGCTGCAGTCTTCCAGCCTGATCATGATCTCTCTTCCGCATAACGACCCACAGCAGGCTCATCATCTGGCAACACAACTACTTTCACTCTCTCTCCCTCTCCAGACGGCTGATCCTGAATCACAACAGCCCCAGGTCATCATCGAAAGCAGGACAGGAAAACTTCAAGCGAAAGGTCAGGTGCGTATCCAACCTGCCTTCATTAACCAGCAGAACCTGATTCTGGAAATCGGATCTTCCATCCAGAACAGTTCAACCAATGGCGCAGATTTACTTGCACTGATGCAACATCTGCAGATGCCTCAACAAACTCAAATTCAGCTTCTGCAGCAACTTCAACAGCAGGGTAAAATCAACGCCACACTGCTCCAGCAGTAAGCCCCCCTTGCCGTTGCCAGTGGAATCTGGGAAAATCAGGGTCTGAGTGCATCACCCTGGCCCCGTTTGTCATTGAGCTGATCCTTCCATGATTTCCGAATTATCCGGCATTGAACTGCTTTACCTCTCACAGCGACTCGTCCCCGTCATTTTGCTGGGACTGTTCTGGAGCTGGGAAAGCTGGTCCGCTTTTAAACCTTATGACAGACAGATCCGTTATCGGCATGCCTTTCATAATCTGCTGCTGGCCATTCTGAATGCCCTGTTCATTGGCTTGTTGTTTGGAACCGCTGTGGAATTCACATCCCAATGGGCCCGCGAACACAACTGGGGACTGCTTCACCAGTTACCGCTGGGTATTTTCTGGAAAACGATTCTGGCGGTGGTGTTGCTGGATGCCTGGATGTATTGCTGGCACTGGTTGAACCATCGCATCCCGTTCTTCTGGAGATTCCACAGGATGCATCACAGCGATCCCCACATGGATGTCTCCACTGCCACCCGTTTCCACTGGGGAGAATTGACCTTTTCTACTTTATTTCGGCTGCTGCTGATTCCACTGCTGGGTCTGGTGACCTGGCAGCTCATCCTGTATGGGATCCTGATCTATCTGTCCACGCAGTTTCACCATGCGAATATCTCACTGGGGAAGGTCGACCCGCTACTCCGCTGGCTGTTTGTCACACCGGATATGCATAAAATCCACCATTCACGCCTTCCCCGGGAATTGAATTCCAATTATTCGACAGTCTTTTCCTGCTGGGATCGCCTGGCGGGCACCTTCCGGATGCGCCCCCACCTGGAAACCATTGATTTCGGGCTCTCTGAATATGATGATCCGGACTGGCAGACACTGCTGGGTATGTGGAAAACCCCGTTTAGCCCCCCACCGTCACAACCGGCACCCCCGCACCGGAAAAGTCCCCCGGACTGACCTCTCTCATGTGCTTTTCAGTAGAATCGGGGTGCCTCAACCGATACTCAATATACGATTCTGAAGTTTAAGTCTTGGCAAAGCGACAGAGCCGGGGTATACTTCAGCGAGTCCTTGGATCTGATTCTATCAAATTCAGGACGATCTGGTTGGAACAAGCGAGTAGCGTTTTCTCTTAAATGATTACGTTTTCCGACCTGAAAGGGTGTTTTGCAGAGTTGGATCCTCTTGTGGCCCTTTCTACTTGTGCAGCGGGTTTGCTGCACATCCCTGCTAACTGCCAACGGTTGTGTTGACCGCTGACAAAAGCATCCGCGTCGTTGTGGACGCATTGAATTCTGTGATTTTCTTGTTTATCCAGAGTTCCCACAGAAGCGACGTTTGCTTTTGGTCAAGCTGGTCCCACCCGCTTTCCCCCAAGCGAATCCCTGAAGAGCCAGGCGAACGATTCTCCTGCTCTCGTACACTTTCCAGTGTGCTGTTGCAACCAGGCGGAACCGATGAACTCACCCGATCGTGAATCAGCGCCCTCCGCTCTGTCTCCCCAAAACGAATCGAATTTTAAACAATATCAGTCTTGTCCTCTGTGACGAATCACAGAATTTATCCCCTATGATGAAGCCGGATTTCGGCAGACAGGACCAGCAAAACATTAAGGCAATACATTGAATACGTTTCAAGAACTCAACTTAATCGCACCAGTTCAAAAAGCACTGGTCGAAGAAAACTACAAAATCCCCACCCCCATTCAGGCACAGACGATTCCCGCTGCCCTGGAGGGCCGGGATGTCCTGGGGTGTGCCCAGACCGGTACCGGTAAAACAGCCGCACTGGCTCTCCCCATCTTAAATCAGCTGGGAAAAAACAGTCGCAAATCAATCCCGAATCATCCACTGGCGTTGATTCTGGCTCCTACGCGCGAACTTGCCATTCAGATTGGCGACAGCTTTGACGCGTATGGCAGACATCTGCAACTGCGGTCGGTTCTGATTTACGGCGGTGTCGGTCAGGGAAATCAGGTCAAAGCTTTAAAACGGGGCGCTCATATTCTGGTAGCAACTCCAGGGCGACTGCTCGACCTGATGAACCAGGGGCATATCAAGCTGAATCAACTGGAAGTCTTTGTGCTCGATGAAGCAGACCGCATGCTCGACATGGGATTCCTTCCCGACCTCAAGCGAATCATCAGCCAGTTACCCGCACAGCGACAGTCGTTATTCTTTTCAGCCACACTGGCTCCCAAGATCACGGAACTGGCACACAGCCTGTTGTCCAACCCCGTCACAGTCAATGTGACTCCCAAGACCACCAGTGTCCAGAAAATTCAGCAGCAACTCATGTTTGTAGAACGCAATCTGAAACAGCCGCTCCTGCAGAAAATACTGGGCGGTGATGAAGTCGAACGGGCACTGGTTTTCACAAAAACAAAACGAACTGCCAATACACTGTCACAACGACTGGTGCGCAGCGGGTTCAAAGCCACAGCGATTCACGGCAATAAGTCACAGGGAGCACGACAGCAGGCACTGGAAGCGTTCGTGGATACCCCGGACGACGCCACCCGCATGCTTTTTTGCCAGGCCCATCTGCACCAGGTGTACGGCACCCTGCAAATGGTGGAGTTCTACG
>NZ_CAXAVM010000174.1:0-15172 GCF_963972345.1 uncultured Gimesia sp.
AACAGCACGAATACCAGGACAGCACCGCCGAGCCCTTTGAAACGCGTCTTCCAGGCTAATCCCGAAAACAACAGCCACCAGAGGAATAACCCCAACAGAATATTGCGGATCCCTTTATAGACCGCGAACACCTGATAGGTTCGATCTGGTGCCAACCGAAACCAGTCAATAAAAATGACAGCGATCCCCAGCACCAGAATGGCCAGCCCCCACTTCCAGCGAAATTTTCGTCGAGGGGTTTCAACAGTTGTCGCCTGATCCACTCCCGGATCGGTTTCGCGTCCACGCTCACTCATGAATCTGCCCCGTTATTTTTTAAACAGGCCCACATAGGCTTTGACCACACTGGAGGCGGGCTCAAGATCCGATTTGACGATCCGCGTCAGTGGCGCGTAGATGACTTTCACAGATCGGGAAAAGGGAGGAAACTTCATTTCCCCATCCACCCAGGTCAGCGGCCCCGCCAGTAAGAAGTAGAGTAGCAGAAAAGTGGCTGTGCACATCGCGACCACGCCTGCTTTCTGCAGCATTGTCGGCGGTTTTTCATCGAAAACAGGTGACAGATTGATCTTTACCGGCGCGCTCATTGTTCAACTCGAGACCATCAGAACTATACAGCAGACTTACCCGACCCTCTGTTGAGGCGTTTCAACAAATATCGAAATGGATTCAGAATCCGTTATTTCTTACGGAAGGCAGGCAACTGCTGACCGGTTTCCCGATCAAATTCATCAGGTCGACGGGCGCGGGGCAGGCGGTCATGAGTGACTTCCTGCCACTGCTCCAGCGCGGTTCGCAATTCCTGTTGAACTTCCTGGTATTGGGGATTTCCCGCCAGGTTGTTGAGTTCATGCGGATCAGCTTCCACATCATACAGTTCCACTTCCTGACGGGGAATCTGGAAACAGCTTTGCTGATCCTCCGTCAATTTTCCCGCATCACGCAGTTCCAGCATCTTGGTATATGTGTCACTGCGGACGGCATCCGCCGGCGGAGTTCCGGGAAGATCGGTGTAGAAATTCCGAATATACTTAAACCGGGGCGAACGGACGGCACGACCAAAATCTTCAAAGTCATGCCAGTTGTGCTCCGCAAAAATTAATCCACGGGTGGTGGCTTCCGGTTTCTTCAGAAGGGGCTGAAAACTTTTTCCCTGAAATGTTTCTCCCACGGGCAAGCCTGCCAGTTCCAGTACCGTGGGGGCGAGATCCACCGAGCTGACCAGGGAATTACAGACACTCCCCGCTTTGATCTGCTCAGGCCATGTGACAATCCAGGGAGTCCGAATTCCACTGTCATACATGGTTGTTTTACAGCGGGGGAATGGTCGCCCGTTGTCACTCAGAAATACGACCACCGTGTTGGAGGCCACCTTCTGGGCGCTCAGCTCTTTACGCACATCACCCACGACGCTGTCCAGCCTGGTGATTTCATCATAATATAAAGCCAGATCTCCCCGGACCTCCGGTGTGTCAGGCAGATAAGGGGGAACGATCACATCCTCATTGGTATGGGGGCGCTCAATAATATTTCGCTGATAAGGACGATGCGGATCGCTAAAGGCAAACCACATGAAAAACGGTTTGTCTTTCGGTCTTTGTTTCAAGGTCGCTACCCACTCGTTCAACTTCGTCGTCACCAGGTCGAACTTGCTTTCCGTGGGTGTCCCCAGATGCCACTTTCCGGCTGAAGCGGTGTAGTAGCCGGCTTCTTTCAGTTTCTCAACAAAAGTCACCTGGCTGGCCGGCAGAGGCAGATGCAACTGGTGGGCTCCCGTGCTGTGGGGATAGCGGCCGGTAATAATGCTGGCCCGACTCGGACTGCAGGAACTACAGGTTAAGTACGCATGATTGAATTTCATGCCATCTGCAGCCAGCTGATTAAGATTCGGCGTCTGAATTTTGGGATGACCATAAGCGCCACAGTCATCCCAGGCCATGTCATCGGCAATGAAAACGATAAAATTGGTTTTCGCCGTTGGCTCGGTTTGCGCTGACGCTTCCCCTGTTAAACAGGGAAGCAGAACTGTCATCAGGAAGCATAGCAACGGCATCAATCGCATATCGGTCTCTTCATCAATTTCAAATAGTCGTTCAAGGCAGGAGCCGGGCACGCTCTTCAGGGCTTGGCATCCGGCAAGTCTCGTGTTTTCCAAACAGGCGATAGCGAACACGCGCAATCATTCGGTAACCCAGATTCCGGAGAGGAAGTGGAATACACCACAACAACCCTCCACAAACATTCCAGGGAAATCCCAGCAGCCACAGCAGCCGGACAACAGCCGCTGAGCGCCGATAACAGCGGCCTCCCTCTGCCGTCCGGAAAATCACGGTATCTACATGAGCGAGATCCTGCTCACTTAATAACGCGCGGGCAGTTTCTCCCTGCAGAGGGGCATAATACAGCCGCGCGTGCCGATCCCGCGCCATGGCAAAATCGACACTGGAATTACATAAACCGCAGACGCCATCAAAAAACAGAATCGGCTTATCCGTCAAATGGGATGTTTCCGCCTCTTCTGGATGTGAGCCCTCGGTTACAGGAGAGTTCGGAAGATCAGGATCCCTGGTCGTCACTGATTTTTTCATGTGATTTCGTTTCTTAATCTGAATCACGGTCCAGTCTGCCGAAAAAACGTACCTTACCTGTAATATTATACGTAATAAGCATTTATCTCCAGCCGTATTTTACCGCATTCACAGGAATCGCGGGAAAACGCGTTGCCTGTGCCCTGCGAAATCAGATTCATTGAATACTTCTGTTGTTTCCTCAAATTTAACGCTAGAATTGAAGCAGCGATCGTGCCGATTTTACTTTCAGAAGGCTTGTTTCACGTTCACTCCGGTCAAGAGTTCCATGCAGCACCCATCCCCACATTCTGATTCACAATCGCGCTGGAATCAGGGGCTGGGAGTCTCCACGCTGGTGCATCTGATTGTCATCGGCTGGCTGTCACTGGTTTTCGAACACCAATTTGAAACACGACGTTCGCCCGCGTCAGATCTTATCCAGACCCGCTGGGCTCCTGAACAAAATCAACCTGAACCAGAATTACTGGAACTGACACCGGTCACAAAACAGAAAGAAAGCCCCCGCAGCTCTGCTCTGCTTTCCAAATTACCCCCGCTTGTTGAGCGTACTTCTGCGCCAGATCCTGAATCACAATCGTCTTATTTACAGGGACCACTTCCACAGGCGACTCAATTTGAAGAAGCACTGACCACGAAATACGGTTCAGAGATCGTGGGTGCTCTGCTGACCTCAACGGCACTGGGCAATCAGACGGGCGATTCTGGAACAGGCAACGGAAACGGCAAATTTTTCGGGATCAAACCCCAAAGTAAAAGAATCGTGTACGTGGTCGATTCATCCAAGAGCATGAATTTCCCGCATGAAAGTGAGGGAAAAACCAGACTGGGTCGCGTTAAGCTTGAACTGGCGCGTGCCATCCAGTCTATGGACGAAAGTCAGCAGTTTTTTGTCATTTTCTTCAGTGACATCGCCATCCCCATGCCCGCGTCTGACCTGCAACCTGCAACCAGTCAGGCAAAACAGAAATTCCTTACCTGGGTGGCCCGCGTACCAGGTATCGGCATGACGGAACCTTATCAGGCTTTGCTGCTGGCTCTGAAATTAAAGCCCGATACGATTTACTTTCTGACCGACGGTGAGTTCGACCCGGTCATTGTGAAGTCCTTCAATAAAGTCGCCGCGCAGAAATCCCGCAATCACCAGATTACGGTGAATGGCATTTGCTTTGGCAGCCTGGAAGGAGAACAGGCGATGCGCGAATTGGCAGAAAAGAATTCGGGAACCTTCACCTTTATCCCCTGAGCCTGACAGCCCGGCACAGGACATACATACACCAAAACCTGCAACCTGTAGAGACTTTTGAGCCAATCAATATCTTAAGTCTTTACAGACAAATGCTTTTTGGAATAGTATGCCCCTTGCTTTTCCATCGCCCTGAATTTCAGCGTGATATTTTCGGCTGCACTTCGCCTTCTTCGAAGTGAGTACTTTGATTGCTTCTCTATCAAGTAAGTTTCCCGCGTTCGAAATTGAAATCAGCCTGACTGAAACGCAGACGTTTTCAACAAGCCGTCAGAATACCTGGATCACTCAACAACATGAATTCAACGATCACCGCCAAATCACAACCTCGAAATCGCGGTGTACGCAAAGGGACGCTGAACTCACCCTCCTTTCTGGCGTTGCTGGCAACTCAGTTCCTGGGCGCGATGAATGACAATATGTTTCGCTGGTTCATCATTCCGATCGCCAAACCGGAGATTGGTGATGCGAATGCCCTCTCCCTGGGACTGGCCTGCTTTACACTCCCCTACCTGCTGCTGGCCAGTGTCGCCGGTTACCTGGCAGACCGGTTCAGTAAACGCACGGTGATCATCGCCTGCAAAGTCGCCGAAATCATCATCATGATTGCTGGGGTCTGCGCCGTTCAGATCGGGAATCTCTATCTGCTGTTTTTCATCGTGGCCCTCATGGGCTGTCAAAGCGCGTTGTTTGGTCCGGCCAAATTCGGCAGTATCCCCGAAATGCTTCGCGATAATCGCCTCTCGCGCGGTAACGGGATCATGGGTCTGACGACCGTCGTTTCCTCGGCCATGGGATTTATCGCAGGCAATTACCTGTACCACTTTTCGCAACCGAGTCTGTCTGTCTCCGGTTCATTTTCTGAGATCAGCTTCGCTGCGTGCACTCTCGTGGGAGTCGCTTTGCTGGGAACCCTCGCCAGCCTCAAAATCAGGAAGCTGGAACCGGCTGCCCCCGATCGGGTATTTCCCTATAATCCTGTAAAAGAGACCGTGCATCAGATGAAACTGCTTACCAGCAGTACCCCTCTGTTAAGAACGGCTTTAGGGGTCGCTTTTTTCTGGATGCTGGCATCAATGGCCCAGATGAATGTGGATACCTATGGCATCAACGAACTGAATCTGACTCAGAAAGATATCGGCCCCCTGCTGGGAATCCTGGTTTTCGGCGTGGCACTGGGAAGTATCCTGGCGGGTGTCTGGTCGTCCGGGCGTATCGAACTGGGAATTGTGCCGCTGGGCGCTGCAGGCATCGTCATGACGTCTCTACTGCTCTACTTCACCGGAAACAGCGTGATCCCCGGATCCGAATCAAACTCGCAACTGTTATATGGCCTCTCCCTGCTCTGGCTGTTTCTGCTGGGGGTCAGCTCCGGACTGTTTGACATCCCCCTGGAAACATTTCTGCAACACCGCAGTGATGTGGAAACGCGAGGCAGTATCCTGGCAGCTGCCAACTTCCTGGCGTTTCTGTTCATCCTGATCGCCTCCTTTGGTTTCTGGGTGATGCAGGCCAAACTCGAAATGTCGGCCAGCCAGATCTTCATGGTTCTGGGACTGCTCACCATCCCCGTTGGCATCTATATTTTCAAGCTGCTCCCGAATGCGACGATCCGCTTCATGGTCTGGCTGGTCAGTTGCACGATCTATAAACTGCGCGTGAAAGGGGTGAAAAATCTGCCTCCCAAAGGGGGCGCGCTGCTGGTTGCCAATCATGTCTCCTGGCTGGATGGCGTCTTCCTGATCCTGACATCCACGCGTCCGGTCCGCATGATTGCCTATTCCACTTACGTCCAGGGACCCTGGGTTGCCTGGCTCACAAAGCTGTATAATACGATCCCCATCAACGTGGAAGATGGCCCTAAAGCATTAATGCACTCCATAAAAACCGCACGATCTGCCATTGAAAATGGAGAATTAGTCTGTATCTTTGCGGAAGGTAAATTAACCCGTTCGGGTTACCTGCAGCCATTTCAGTCGGGTCTGATGAAAATCATTAAAGGCACCGGCGCTCCGGTGATTCCGGTCTACATTGATGAACTCTGGGGGAGCATCTTTAGTTTTCATGGCGGAAAATTTTTCTGGAAAAAACCCCGCAGGTGGCCTTATCCCGTGTCGATTCGATTCGGGAAGCCCATTCTTCATCCCGAGAATGAAAAGCATGTGCGTAAAGTGGTGCAAAACCTGGGGGTCGAATCTGCCAATTTTCGAAAGACATATCAAATGATAGCGCCAAGGTTGTTTCTGAGAAAATGTAAGAGCCGACGTTTCCAGCAAAAAGTGGCTGACTCCACAGGCGTGGAACTGACGGGCGGAAAATTATTAACCGGCGCGCTGATGATGCGGCGACTGCTTAACAGGTACGTGTTGAAGCAGGAGGAAAACATGGTCGGCGTCCTGCTGCCCCCTTCCGTAGGCGGATGCGCGGTGAATGCCAGCCTCGCGATATCGGGCCGTGTCCCCATCAATCTGAACTACACATTATCTGACAGCGATATCAATTACTGTATTAAAGAAGCCGGCATAAAAACCGTGCTCACCAGCAGTAAGTTCCTGGAAAAAAGACCCATTGAAATGGAAGCGAATGTGGTGCTGGTCGATGAGATCAAACTCATAGCTTCGCTGTTGGACAAACTAGTCAGCCTGTTCATGGCTTACATTATGCCGGCCTGGTTGATCGAACGTTTCATTGGCCTGCACAAGGTCAGCTCAGACGATCTGAGTACGGTCATATTCACTTCCGGTTCAACAGGACGCCCCAAGGGGGTTATGCTGACCCACCATAACATTATTTCCAACATCAATTCCGCGGATGACCTGCTGCAACTCGCCCCCAGCGACTGCATTCTGGGAATCCTGCCTTTCTTTCATTCGTTCGGTTACACGATTGCACTCTGGATGCCTTTCGCCCGCAACATGCGATCCTGTTTTCACTTTAATCCCACCGACGCCCGCACCGTGGGGAAAATGATCGAGAAATATAAAGTGACCCTGTTCACTTCCACGCCGACGTTTCTCAGGCACTATCTGAAACGCTGCACCCGGGAACAATTCCAGTCGCTGGATATTGTGATTACCGGTGCAGAAAAACTGCCCCAGAGCCTGGCAAAAGAATTCGAGGAGAAGTTTGGAATTTTCCCGACCGAAGGATACGGCACAACAGAGCTGTCTCCGGTCGCGGCGGTCAACGTGCCTCCCACACGACAACTGGACCCGACGGAAGTCAGTGCCAAACCCGGAACCGTGGGGCGCCCCATCCCCTGTGTGATGGCCAAAACGGTTCATCCGGAAACCAGGGAGGATCTTCCTGACGGTGAGGAAGGCCTGCTGTTTATCAAGGGCCCCAATGTCATGAAGGGCTATCTGAATAATCCCGAAAAAACAGCGGAGGTTATTATCGATGGCTGGTACAATACCGGTGACATCGCCATAATCGATGCGGAAGGTTTCATCACCATCACCGGCAGGCAGACACGCTTCTCCAAAATCGGGGGAGAAATGGTTCCCCATCTCCGGATTGAAGAACTCATCATCGATATTGTGAATAACCCGGAGGAAGATGAACCCGAAGTCCAGGTTGCAGTAACCTCCGTTCCCGATCCCAAAAAAGGGGAACGGCTGATCGTCCTGCATAAACGACTGCAGATCTCCGTTGACGAAATCCTCAAAAGACTCGCCAGCGAAAATCTGCCGAATCTCTGGATGCCTTCCAGCGACAGTTTTCTGGAAGTCGAAACGATCCCCCTGCTGGGCACAGGCAAACTTGATCTGGCAAAAATCAAGCAGGTTGCCTGTGAAGCCTTTGCAGCAGAAGTCACCAGTTGATATCATTATTTGTACTTTACCTGCTTTAGCGATGTGCCTCCCTCACATCTTTCGCTTTCGCAACAACTTACACAGATTTGCTGAAAACTGTGTTAGGTTTTGGGTTCTCATGAGTCCATTAGTGTAAAGACGGGCCATTGTATAGTGAAAATCATTTTTCAACGTGAAATCACTATGGTGTAACCGTTTAGCGATAGTGTCTAAGATGAGGAAGCAGGCATGATTAATCAAAACGTCAAATTGACGGAGCGGCAACTGGCGATTTATCAATTTCTGAAAGACAAAATTGTCAACCGGGGCTATGGTCCTACTGTTCGAGAAATTGGTGACGCATTCGATATCCGATCTCCCAATGGTGTCATGGGACACCTCAAAGCCCTGGAACGAAAAGGGCTCATTAAACGCAAGTCCCATATATCTCGTTCCATTCAACTCTGTGACAATGCACAAAAACCGGCCAATGTCACTTTTTCCGGTTCATTGCAGGCGGGAACACCTATCATTCCCCCGGCAGCAGATGATGCACAGGTTGATTTCAGTGCTCTGTTTGAGAGTGGTGATAATTTCTGCCTGAAAGTCAAAGGCAACTCCATGATTGAAGCACAGATTCAAGACGGAGATTTTGTCGTTGTCAAAAAGCAGGAGACCTGTCAGCAGGGTGAGATTGTGGTTGCCCTGGTTGATAACCAGGAAGCCACACTGAAACGCTTCTATCAGGAAGCTGACCGGGTGCGACTCGAACCCGCCAACTCGACCATGTCACCCATTTATTCCACCGACGTCCAGGTTCTGGGCGTTGTGAAGGGTGTCATCCGAAAATTTAACTGAGCAACTGCGGCCTGGCTATTCCTGGTCAGTCAGCAATGCCATCTGCGTTCGAGCGAGGGTAATCAACATTGTTGCCGGCAGCGGTTCCACACCAAGCTGCCGCAGCATGTTGACGACCTGCGCGGTGGTGTATTGCGCGTGCGTACAAACATGCAGAAGAATATCTTCACGGCGTGTCTGATGCACGCGTCCCTTTCCACTACTCGTACTTCGCTTACAGACCATTTCATCCAGCATCTCGTCAGAAAGCTGGTCGAGATACTGCCCCCACCGTTGTTCCTGCGCCTTCCATTTCTGCTGCAGCTCTTCCAGCGATTCCAGCCCTCCTTCGCCCCGTTGATTTCCCGGCAGGTCATCTGCCAGATCACCGGGTAACACAGGAGACTCGTTCCCCTGCAACGCTTCCAGCCAGACGAATTCCGCTCCATACAGATGCAGCAGCGATTTCCAGACAGATCCCTGGCCGATGGAAAAACTTTGATGAAGCGATGTAACAGAGAGTGTGGCTGCCGAGTCCAGCAAAGCCTGGTTTACCCATTGACGGTGTTCATGTAATCGAGAAATGGTGCGAATTGCCATGAAGTCTCCCTGAACCGGTTCAGTAAATCCTGTTATGTAACAGGGGCATCATATTATCCTTGTGCCTGTTCACACAACCAGAGCCGCATTTCACTCGCGGGGTTCACCGTTCCCATGCAAAATCGTCTAAGCCTGCACCCTGTTTCCACTTGGAGTGACCTGATTTTGTTTGATGAGGGCGATTTTTGACCGTTTTTTTATTTAGATTGTTTCTCAGCTCTTGAATTGCCGAAACTATTTTCTATCCTTAGCCTTAGATTCAGCGGGAATCAACACCTTGCAGGGGGATTAGCTCAGTTGGGAGAGCGTTTGGCTGGCAGCCAAAAGGTCACCGGTTCGAGCCCGGTATCCTCCACTCAAAGCCACTTGCATTACTTTTGCAAGTGGCTTTTTTTGTTGCATTATCAATGTTGCTGAAACTCGTCTGTCTGAAGCTTCTTTCTGTTCGAGACCAGCAAATGTCCTTTCACATTACTTTAATCTCATCATTAAGATCAGATCAATCAATGCTAACTGTAGTCAACCTACTTCAAACAGAATTCTGGACTGCATGATTTTCCGAGAAATCGAGGTCGAAATTCGTTATCTGACAACCGAAGAGGGTGGACGTCAAAACGGTGTCTTTAATGGGTATCGAGGACAGTTTCACTATAACGGGGGTGATTATGATGGCGCACAGTTTTTTCCTGAACTCCCTGAAGGCGTACTCCTTGAACTGGGGATTACCGTGCGAGCCTTTGTTCGATTTCCGCAAAAACGCTGGGATGAATTCCATTCAAAAAATATCAGGGTCGGCATGGAATTTCTGATTCGAGAAGGAGCCAGAGTTGTGGGAGAAGGGACTGTGAAGAAACTCTGACTTGGTTTTGATCCGTCTGACAGCAGCAACCAAATACAGGCATGAAGTAACGTGGGAATGAATGATTCAATTTCAATAGAATCAATTCAAAAAATCCATGGTAGGAATCTACTATCTGTTCTTATGTTTCGATTGTAACTTAACAGCATCCGTATATCAGCAAAGCTGAATTCAACCGGTTCAGACAAACGGTTCCACCAGAACCAGATTAGCTGAAAGCAAAAAAGGTCGGCCAGCCTCTTATCGGAAAGACTGGTCGACCTTCGGCTACCACATGCCCGGTCAGGTGGGCTTCGAGGGGGGATAGATCTCCCCCCTGAACCCACATCGATTTACTTCTGTTGCACATTGGGAGTGGGTAATGGCTGTGGCTCAGGAATCACTTTCTCTTCGCCTGGTACGCAACCCGGGCAATCCAGATCCGGCCCTTCGATTCTCTGTTCATGAACGGTCCCTGGCTTACAAAGCTCACAGGGCTGATCCACTACCTCGGGTTCCAGTACTAAATCTTCGGAGTAACTGCCTTGAGTGCCCCCATAATTAAGACCGTTGCCCACCACATTGCAGCTGTTATATCCCAGAACCGCTCCGCCGCGAGGATAGTCGAAGAAACACGATCCTGAATAGAAGGCTTTAAACTTGCCAAAATAGCTTTGTGAATAGTAACCACTGTAGGAGTAACTTTGATTCAGCGAAGAAATCGCGTTTCCGATATCGGAAAACTCACCGACCACAGCCGTCTGAACATAACTCAAGCCGACAATCATCGCCAAGACAGCGACCGTCAGGATGATGACCAGTTCAGCAGAGAGAACGAATCCACTTTCATCGTTCCAGAAGTGTTTTACAAATTGATGCATGGGAAGCTCCTTTTTTATTTTGATGTTCCGCGTTTTTGATTGAAAAGTCTGCTTGATCATCGCGGGAGAATCACTCCAGCGATGACAGTAATGACCAGCACGAAATCAACCTGTCTGTTGACCGGATTGATTCCTGCAGTCGCACGATAAGTTGTTATTCTCTCAGGGACATTTCCCTGTCACTGACAATGTGGATCGATTGAAAAACGCCGATTGGCTAAAGCGGGAGAGGAAAGTTTCTCAGGCTTTCCTTTTCTGGTTTTCGAGGCGGAACTCAATTACCTCACTCACCATAAAATCAGGGTAAATACCAGAAGTTCTCTCCGCTTCAGTCAATCAGACATCGGTGGTCTCTCAGGTCACCGACTTGTGTAACGG
The DNA here is from genome assembly GCF_963972345.1 of uncultured Gimesia sp. Lineage (NCBI taxonomy): Bacteria > Pseudomonadati > Planctomycetota > Planctomycetia > Planctomycetales > Planctomycetaceae > Gimesia > uncultured Gimesia sp. The sequence goes on from NZ_CAXAVM010000174.1 coordinate 11,163, forward strand.
TCTCTCAGGTCGCCACACACTCTCTCTATGCGTTTCACTTCGCCTGTCGCGTTCGGACAGAAGAAGAGTTTATTTCAAGTCATAACCGTTATATCCGGCCTTTTCAGGAATTCCGGAATAACCGTCATGCCTGTTACATTAGGCAATATGCGTGCCATGCAGACAATCATCATTCCCCTCACAAACTGGACAATCACCATAACCCCTATAACTAGAAGAACTTATACATTCAGAATAAACCCCCTGCCCCGAAATTGTTATGAATGAGAACCTGGGATGCGGACGAGGATGTTCAGATTGCTTTACAACGGCTTTAACGTTTTTGATAAGAAATCTGGTCGTATCGATTATATCGATCAGGCAGGAAGGGTGACCAAATGCCGTTGTTCCTGGAACAAAGACAGGGCGTTTGGTGGGAGAGGAATGTAATTCCAGTCGATTCAAAGGCTTACAACACAAGTAGATCGTTGAATTGAAGCATCACGACTGGGTAAAAGAGGAGCCGATTCAATAACCAGTCTGAGAGCCCTCCAACTGAATCACCTTAATTCATCAAAACTTTTACAGCACCCATCTTGTTCTTCTTTACATGAGCGGTGGTCTATGACCAAAATACGGGGCTGAGCTAATTACCAATGGAAGCGGCCTATCGCTCTATCAAGCAGGTGAGAAAAGAGAACCATGAAGAATCGGACGCAGTGGAAGTATTCAGCGGTGGCATTTCTGTCACTGACATGCCTGGCAAGCTCATGCCAAAAGTCGGAGCGAGACTTACTGGTCGGACGGTGGCAGAACTCCAGCGGACCGAACATGATCTTCAATGAAGATGGGTCCGTCTATAGTGTGCATCAGGGGAAACGGCGAAAGGGAGCTTATTACCTTGATACAGAATCAAAGCCGCAGCAAATGGTTCTCGACATGCGTAATACGGAAATCAACGCCGTCCTGTACTTTGACTTTGATGCATTCTCAGACAAACACATGCAGCTGACTCCCACCTATGTACAGAGAACCGGGAATAAGAAAGTCAAATCAGACATCACCCGAAAACTACTCTTTCAGAAGGTTGACCCGAACGACCCCTTAATGGGCGTTTCTAGTTTTTCGGCAAAAACAACTCCGAGCGAAACTCCTTAAGCAATCGATTTAATCGCCTCAGAGTTAAACGCGCATAAAAAAAGCAGCAGATGTCGATCGACGTCTGCTGCTTTTATTTTTGGTTTTAATAATTCTATTATTCGGCACTGCGAACGGTTGTCACCGATTCAGAGCTTTGAACGGTTTGGAGAAACGTATTATCGGCAGAAGGAATATAGTCTTCGTTGCTGACATGTAATGGAGGCTCAAATCCCTGAATAGGCAGTTCCTGAACAGCGGAAATCTGAGCGACTGGCTGTTCCATCGTGCCGATCAATTCTGCATCAGCTTCCGTGATGATTCGGAATTCTGATTCCTCTGTTTCCGAAACATTCTGAGTCACAACCGGCTCTTCAGTTACGGCTACAACTTCCGAAACCATCGACTCTGTTGCAACCGGTTCTGGAGCACGATTCTGTGCAATCTGAACCTCAGGCTGGGACAAAGCTTGTTGCATCTGCTGTTTTTTCTGCAGTTGTGCAACCTGCACTACGGCTTCTTTAATTGAATCCAGATCCGGATTGATTTCTAAAGCGCGGTGATAATGACTGGCCGCGTCGTCCAGTTGTCCTCTTTGCAGGCAGATGTATCCCAGATTGGCATGTGCTTCTTCGGCACTCATGACAGAGCGGGCAATCTGATAAGCCTCATCCATCCGTCCCTGATGCCCCAATACCAGGCTCAGGTTATTGAAAGAACGTTTGGTGCTGGGATCGCGTTTGATTGATTCTTCCAGAGCAATCTCTGCTGCCGGAAGGTCATTCTGCAGATACAGGGCATAGCCCAGGTCAGTCAGGTATTTCGGGTTTTCGGGCTGAACCTTGACAGCTTCCATCAGATATTTTGTCGCTTCGTCATGTCGCCCCAATTTGGAATTGACGATGCCCATCCGATGCAGGGCGACCGAGTTCTGGGGATTTCGCTGCAGCATGACACGATATGTCTGCTCTGCTTTCACGAACTGGCCTTTTTCCTCGGCCTGTCGTGCCAGCATCATTTGAGGAGACTCATCTAATGGCAACTTCAGGCCTGTACCCACTACATTCTGCGCGTGAGAACATCCTGAGATTAAAAGTGCGGTTACTCCGGAAAAGAGAACCAGAGTCCACGTTGTTGAGTTTCGCATTCCATTACCTCACAAAATCTAATTGTGAATTTTCACTATCCATTGTGAGAAACACTCAGACCATCCTGGGCAGACACAAGTATTAAAACAGGCATTGCTGACCTGAAAGTGACTCGAATTTGAATCCGTTCGACACTGAGCCTCAGTGTAATCATTTTCAGTGTAGATTCTGTCTACAATACAGCAGGGCTCCTTCTCAATTATCGACCATCATTTAACTTGAGATGAAAGAACTCGCAGAATCGAGGAACTCTTATTGAATTCCCATCTGGAGCAAACCCTATAAGTTCACATCGAATCGATGACCGGCAATATCTGCCGGTGGAAACCAGGCCAGTAGAGCAGATTCGGGAATACATCAATGGGCTTCGATAGATGGCTCGATCCATGTGTGATCAAAGTGGAACCAGTAATCAGGCCAGATACCGGCTCAATTATGCTTCCGATTCGATAGAAGTTTCTTCTTCAAACTCGGGCAATGCTTCAAAGCCCAGTAGTGATTCAATTTCTTCCGCCAGTAAACAGAGTCGCCCCAGAACGCGATGATTCAAGGCCATCAGATTTTCAAACAGTGCCTCGGCAGCCCCCAGCAGCTCGCCTGGATTGTTCGATTCAGGAAATCGGGCCAGCGCAAATTCTGCAATCGTAATATCGACGCGGGAATGCTCAAATGGATACAGCATGCGTTTAAAGCGATTGTAGATCGAATTCAACAGCGTTTCCATTTTTTCCATTTCGGAAAGTACCACCTCGCAATATTTATCATCGGTCCGTAACTCATCAAAAAACCGCAGCAGTATCTGCAGGGCAACCGAATTCATATGCAGTTCCCATAAACGACTGATCTGAGAATTAGTGGCCTGCAGCGCCAGCAGCAGATCACGCAGATCACGTTCCCAGAGTGCGGCGTCAGCAATCTGGGCCTGCACTTTCGGTACATAAAACAGTTGCAGGGCCCGTTCGAGTCGTTTCACAATCAGCGATTCATACTTTTCCAGTTCGCCACGCGTTTCAGCTTTTTTCCGCTCAATTCCATGCCTGGCATTGATGACTTTATCATAATTTGTCAATGACTTGAAAAAGGGATCGTCCACGTCCAGCTTGAGCCGCGCGCGGACTGCCACTTCAGCCATCGTCACGCTCATGGATTTTGACTCAAATTCTCGATAGGCGTCAATGAAGGATTTATACTTCTCCCGATATTTTAACAGCTTCTCCCGACTGCTTTTCAGTTCCTGCGCACACTGCTTTGTATCTTCGGGAACCTGGACTGCAGACTCGGAAAACAACAGGGGCCGGTTGGGATAAATTGCTCCCTGGTAAAATCTCTGTACCGCTTTATGCGCTTCGTTTTCCGCTTCCTGACGAATCAGCAGTTCATCTACTGAATGCAGATCCTCGCGCGGGATTTTTTTGCCGAACACACCATAATAGAAATCACGTGTGACAAATTTTGCTTCGCGTGAGAAATCGCTGAATAAAACCGTTGCCGGAGATTTCAAGCGAAAGATTCCTTCAGGGTCCTCATCTTGAATATTAGCGATTCGTTCCAGCGTCGCGGGATGCGTATCAAACCAGCCTGTCTGTTCTGCTTTGATATGTAACTCTACGGCTGACTTCACTTCGTCCGGCATCTTGCTCAAGTTGATGTTGATCAACGCAGGAAAATTGTCAACCAGTCGCCCTTCTGCATAAAACTGCCCCAGATCACTCAACGCTCCCTGGTTGGCCACACCCAGGAATGCCA
>NZ_CAXAVM010000175.1:0-15114 GCF_963972345.1 uncultured Gimesia sp.
CATCTGTATCTCCTAATCACAGGTTTCTGCTACATCCATTCAGGGAGTAATCACAAGTTTTAAAACATGCTCTGGCTGGACCTCAGGACGTTCCAGCCAGAGCGATCCGGGTCATGCCACTGGAATCGTATTCATGACCACCTGTGCAACCAACATGTAGACGGGAATACCGATGGTAACATTGTAAGTAAACGTAAGCCCCAGAGATGCCGCGAGAGGCAGCGTGGGACTGGCTTCGGGGATGGCAAGTCTCTGCACAGCGGGTACAGCAATATAGGATGCTGCCCCACATAAAACGGCAAAGAGAGCATAGGTCCCCAGGTCAAAAGGCTGCCCGAGCACAATGCTGTAGCCATGGGCAACCAGAATTCCAAATGTTGCAAAGACGTTCGGAGCGAGTACACCAAACATGATGAATCGCCAGCCGGCGGTCTTGAGATCTTTCAAACGACGGCAGGCGGTGATGCCCATTTCCAGCAGGAACAGACACAACATGCCATGAAAAATATTAACAAACAGAGTATCGTCTGCCCGGGTCACGGCTTCCCCCTGCAGTCTTCCCAGAAACCCGATGATAATCCCGCCAAACAGCAGGTACAGCCCGGGATTCAGAAAGACTTCATGCAGAAGCTCTTTACTGAAGATCGGTTGTTTATCCGTTTCGACATCCAGTTCCTGTTTTGAAGCTGTGACCGTTTGACGTCTGTCTGCAACAGCGGTTGCAGTACGACCGTGGGTGGGACTGGCATGGGAGCGGGTTATGGGTTCGTCTGTTTCATCTTCATCGATAGTGATTTCTCCTGCCCCGCCAGCCCCGGCCAGCGCCAGCTCTGGATGGACCACAGGCTGATAACCGGGTTCATGCGGCATATTCCCTTGAGGATCCATCCCTTTCTGACGTAAGCGTGAAACCAGATAAAGGGCAACCAGACATCCTGGTATTTCCATCACCGCCAGCATCACAGGCATGTAAGCAGCGTAGGCGATGTTGGCAGCCGAAATCACACCCAGGCAGGTTACGAATGTTCCCGCAGAGTCAGATCCATAAAACCCAGCCACTGTAGCCGCATCGACCTGTCTCAGTTTTGTGCCACGTTTCAGGACCAGGTAAGCCACAATCCCAATACACAGGTTTGCAACAAAGCCGATCGCCATGAATCCCAGTGCCTGTCCAAACTCGGCCAGTGAAAGCGACGCCAGCTCTTCCCCTCCGTGCCAGCCGATGGCAACCAGCAGGTAGAGCGTCAAACCCTGGTACACGGCTTTGGGAAATTCAAAAGGTACTTTCAGAATAGGAATCAAAAAGCCCATGTAGAAAAACAGAAGCAGTGGTTTGAAAAGGTTATGAGCAAAATTATGAAGGAATTCTTCTAACAATCGAGTACTCCTCGGGTTGGCAGGTGTTGTCCGTCGTTTTGCCGAACGGGAATTTCACTTCATTCCGTTTTGCAGACAGCAAATGAACAATCCCTTCCTCTTGCAATCAGCATACCAGCAGATTCAAATTACCAGTAAAGTTTTCCCCCTTTGCGATTTCCTCCTGAAAAACAGTCGTTTTACAAATGAAATATTTATTTACGCTTCTATCCCCAGAGCTGATAAACGGAATCCAGCCCCCTTCCCGAGGCTGACAGGTGCAAGATATTGCAGACCGAACGCAACAACATGCAGAACAGAGACCGGGACTACTGATTCGATCGCATCTCAAATTGAGTTTCCTGGATACGTTACCCGGATGCGTTGCCCGCCGAGAAGTCTTTGAAATCTCTGGATTTCATGCGGTGCTGTCACTACTACAGGATGTTCATCTGAGAATGAACGGGAGATATCTGGTAGGATCTGTTTTCACAGCCGCTCCAGCCGGGAGATCCGGTGGGGCAGTCAGAGCTCCAGAAAGCCAAACGGATTCCCGAGCGCATGACCTTCAATCGTAGCGTCTCTCAATCTATTCAGCTCGGTCCAAATGTGTTGTAGACGCTTCCGTAAAACCAGGACACAGGCTCATGACAGATTTATTGTCTACGAATGAAATTGATTATCGATTCAGTGTGGCTGTTTGCCGGCTGTTGCATCAGGTCGAGATATCGATCCGGACTGTCTGCTGTGGATGTAGGGAATTTTCTCTAAAGGCCCGGAGGAGTCAAGCGGAGATGAATAAAAGCCGTTGGCGATACGCGCTGATTTGTTCTGATGCCGGGATGATCAGGCATGATGCCGGGGCGGGAGTGGGTCGATGTGTGTCGATAGATGGAGTTCTTTTGAGCAGTTTTTCATTGAATTGTGCTGAAACAAGGGACTTTTATAGTGCGGATCCAGTAACTGGTTCGCAGTCTTTCGTTAAAAAAATACTGTTTTATGCGTAGTCGGTTTCACGGATCATCGCTGACAGCCGTCAAAGGGAATTGATCCAGAGAGGGATTTATGAAAACAGGTCAGTCTGATTCTGATCACAGGGTGGTTTTAGTGCTGCGAGATCTGTTCCTGCTCGCTACGTTTCTGTTCATCCACGGCTTTGTGGTGTTCCCAGTTACCGCCCGCGCCGGAACGCCGCTCATCCAGGTTTCTCAATACACTGGCTTTTCCATAAAGCAGAACGCGATCGTTAACCTCCAGCTCAGTCTCTCCCCGGGGAGCACCGACATAGGTTGTATCCGGCTTTTCAATCCCCAGCACGAGGATCCCTTCAGAATCCAGTTTGAGCTCATTCAATGTTTTTTCAGCAAGCCAGTCACCCGGGTTCACATTCAGTTCCACGACGATATAGTCATCCGTCAGATGGAGGAGCCCTGCATAATCTCGAATTTCAAGATCGGTCCAGCGCTGCAGCGCGTTCTGAATGATTCGGGAGATACGCTGATCAATCCATTCACTGTAAGCGATCATCCACAGCAATGATAATCCCCCGGCCAGCAGCGCGACTCGTAACCAGAGACCAGTATTCGAGTCGGCCCCGACAAAGGAGATGATCAGAGATGAAATCGCCGTCACGATCCCCGCATTTCCCAGAATCATCAGTGTCATGATAATTTTGCGACGAACGGGGTGACGCATGACCTTTTCGGTTTCACTGGAAGTGAATCCGGTACTGGTAAAAGCGGACCGCGCCTGAAAGCGTGCCAGCGGAGTGGAAAGCCCGGTCAACGTTAATGCGATTGTTGCCACGCGAACCACAATGATCGAAACGACAATAATCACAATCAGTGAAATAATCGCGAACATGTTACTGTTAAGTTCAAGTTTTCAGGACAGATTCACATTACTACGAAACTGTTATTTTTTCGCAATAACCCAGACGGCGTGAACAAGACCTGGAATATAACCACAAAGAGTTAGCACAATGTTTAACCAGAAATGCATTCCCAGTCCGACCTGCATTAACACTCCCACCGGTGGCAGAATGATTGCCAGAATGATTCTGATCACATCCATGAAGGTAGAAGAAGATTGTTGCGGAGTATGGTGCGGATGAGGTTGAACGTGTTGAGAGTACTGAGTTGACATAATCTATTTCCTTTCTGAATTGCGTAATGCAATCTGCTGAGATGTCACTTGAGACGAACACTGAGTTCACAGTCATTCCGATAACGATCCTGATTCGCTTCCGGATCAATTATTTTCAAAGTGACTTAACAGAATAGAATGCACATCCCGTACCAATCCACCAACACGGTGAACACAAACTGTACAACCTTAGAAAACAGGGCTTTTATGTATTTTATGGACCGAAGAACCACAGACCGGGAGCGCAAAACTGGCTGCAAAGAGACCGGCTTGAATGCACAGACACCATTTTTGACTGGATCCAGGTTTACTGACATAATCCAGGTTTACTGACACATCTCCCGGCCAGTGGGGCCAGGGGATCAGTTTGAGTGATGCGATCCTGAATTGTGATGCGTTCTGGAAAACTGTTGATGCAGAAATTTCAATCCCCAAACATCATTGTCAGCAAGCATCAGGACTGTTCCGCTTTCCAGGCAGTCAGCGCTTCATTGAGACGGCTGTATTCTGATTCCAGCTTTGGAATCACTGCCTGCACTTCCTGAAGATCACCCTGACGTCCATATTCCTCGATCGTTTTTGCCGCTTCGACAGCTGGGTAAGCATTAAAGTTGGCACAGAGCCCCTTTAAACTGTGCGCGGCGCGTGTCAGCTCTTCTGCATCACCGGCGGCTGTCTGCTGATTGATTTCTGCCAGCAGTGTCGGTGCATCTTCGAAGAAGAAGCTGACCATATCGTCGAGAATTTTGGGATCATCGCCGACCCGTTTGAGAGCGGCCTGCATATTGATGGCCGGCCGGGAATCTGCCGTCGGCTGATTTTCCGGTTCAGAACCAGACTCAATCGGCTTAGCTTCAGCCTGTTGCTGTAAGAGTTCTGAACTGTCAGAAAGATCCTTCTTCGAGTCAATTTTTCCATTACGCATTGCCAGTCGCTCCAGAACCAATATCAGTTTATTGGCATCGATTGGTTTAGAAATATAGCTATCCATGCCTGCAGCAATACATTTATCACGATCGCCGCGCATGGCATAGGCCGTCATCGCAATGATGGGAGTATGCACACCGGAGCCATATTCCTGCTCACGAATCATGACAGTTGCCTGCAGCCCATCCATCGTAGGCATCTGCACGTCCATTAATACGACATCAAACGGTTCACTTCGCAGATAGTCTACCGCTTCGCGACCATTATCGGCAATCACACAGTGGTGTCCCCGTTTCTTCAGGATCGCCGTAATCACTTTCTGATTTGCGGGTGTGTCTTCGGCTACCAGAACTCTCAGTGGCTTTGTTGATTCTCTGATTTTGTTGATAGTGGAGCGTTCCAGATGAGGCCCTTTTAAGGCAGTCATGATGGCATCCAGGAGATCAGACTGGGATACTGGCTTTTCCAGATATGCGGAAATATCAAGCCCCTGGCATCGCTCGTTGAAAATCTGATGGTCGGCTGAAGACAGCATCAGAATCGTCGCGGAATCAAGCAGACCATCCTGTCTGGCTTTTTCGAGCAGCATAAAACCATCGGTTTCCGGCATGAGCGCATCCACGATCACCAGTGGATAATTCTGATCGCTCTCCCTGAGGGCAGAGAGTTGATCTAATGCATCCTGGGCAGACTCAACAGGAGTTGGGGCCATGGACCAGTTCGTCAACATCTCTTCCAGAATCACACGATTCGTCTCATTATCGTCGACTACCAGAACCGGAAGATCCCGTAATTCCGAGACGGAGGATTCGACGTCATCCGTTTTCGACACTTCCGGTTCCGCTACCGTCAGGCTGACTTGAAATGAAAAGCGACTCCCTTTTCCCGTTTCACTGGTTAAGAACATTTTCCCTTGCATTAAACCAATCAGTTCATGACAGATCGCCAGCCCCAGGCCCGTGCCCGAATAATGCCGCGTGGTCGATGCATCCGCCTGCGCAAAGGGGGCAAAGATCCGTTCCTGATCTTCCGCTGCGATTCCAATACCTGTATCGGACACACTGAATTCCAGCAGTGGTTTTTCTCCCGGCGGAATGTGGGAGAGTGGGTCTGCTGCCGACTGCTTAACAGAATCTGCAGAACCTTCAACCGAAGACTCAATCACTTTGACGTCAACCACCACTTCACCCTGCTCTGTGAATTTGATCGCATTCCCTGCCAGATTCGTCAGTATCTGCCGCAGGCGAACCGGGTCACCCAGAACCTGAGTCGGTACCCGTTTATCGATTCGGCAGATCAATTCCAGACCTTTCTCGCAGGCCCGCAGCGAAAGTGTTTTCACTGCTTCATCGAGCATGACCCGCAGATTAAATGGCACCGGCTCGAGTTCAAAACGCCCTGCTTCCAGTCGCGAAAAGTCCAGAATATCATTCACCAGTAGAAGCAGTGAATCAGCGGAATCTTTAGCCGTCTGTAAATAATCCCGCTTGAGGGGCGTCAGGTTTTCCTGCAATGTCAATTCGAGCATCCCCAGAATCGCATTCATGGGAGTTCTGAGTTCATGACTGACATTCGCCAGAAATTCGCCTTGCGCACGGGTTGCCTGCTCGGCTTCATCCTTTGCCTTGCTGAGTTCTTCTTCACGCCTCCGCCTGGCAGTGATGTCTCTTTCGATACTGGAGGATCCGACGACCTGATGATCCATTCCACGAATGGGAGAAACAGTAATGGCCACATCGATAATGGTTCCATCTTTCCGCATGCGTCTCGTCTGAAACTGATCCAGCCTGCGTCCTGTTTTCATCGCTTCCAATATCTCTGATTCTTCACGGGCCATGCCCGGCGGTAACAGAATCGATACGGTTTCACCAATCACTTCGTCTTCCAGCCAGCCGTAGATCACCTCGGCTCCATTATTCCAGGAGGAAATTGTCCCATCGGGCGCTTTTCCTATAATTGCATCTCCCGAAGAATCGACGATGGCAGCCAGTCTCGTACGTTCTTCCTGCCATTGAACCCGTTCGATCACATGCCTGATCAGATTACTGACTCCGCGAGATAACGCCAGCAGATTCAGGTCGGGCGAAGTCAGTTTGGTATTAAAAAATTCGACAACCGCGATTACATCGCCGTCGAGTTTTACAGGAAATGCGAAAGCGGAGCGAACATCCAGTCCTGCGAAGTTTCGCTTATGAATGATTGTATCTTCATTTTCAAAGTTTGTGATCCAGACTGGTTCGCCACGACTCCAGACGTAACCCGGAATATCTTCCCCGGGCGCAAACGTTTGCTTCTCTGATTCAGTACGCAATTCCAAAAAATGATCTCGATTTTGCAGATGCCAGATCCGAGATGAAATCAGACGATTTCCCCCTTGTTTTCGCAGATAGGCATGACCAATGGGCCAGCCGGATATTTCACCAAGATTGGCAACACAAATTCGTAAAGCGTCTTCCAGGGCATCATTGGTTGAAGACGAAAAGCTTGCCTGTTGCAGTAAAGCCGCCTCAAGTTTCTCACGGGCAATCAACTGCTCAGCTTCTTTTCTGTCTGAAACATCTCTGACAAAAGCATTGAAGATTATCTGACCGTTCCATTCAATCTGGGTCACCATCATTTCAATGGGAAATTCATGCCCGTTCCTGCGGAGCGCCGTCAGTTCCATTTTATTGTTGATGACCCGCTTTTTCCCCGTCGTTTTGAACAACCGAAGCCCCTCCTGGTACTGCTCAACATATTGGGGAGGGATGATTAACTCGCAAACGGGATTTCCGGCTGCTTCATTTCTGGACCAGCCAAAAATTTCTTCTGCCCGCCGATTCCAGTCCAGGACACAACCATCCAAATTCATGGTAATGACGGCATCCATCGCGGAATCGACAATTGTCTGCAACCGGTCATCGGAGGCCCATAAAGCATCATTCGGGAAATCTGGCTTTGATGAGAGTCCCATTCGTTTTTGCGCCCGACTGGAAATAAAGATTAGAAACGTTAGTGAATTTTTGAAGTGGAAAGGGATATGACATTAATTTAACAAAATGAACTTGAAACGTCCACGACTAGCCCCACCGGGCAGGAAATCTCAACCAGTATCGGGCAATATTTCTCTAACAGCAAAGATCTTCAGTATAATACTCTCGCAAACAATTTCGCGTTGATTGCTCTATCACATCATCTGGGAGTTTCTAAAGCTTGAGGCTGCTCAGCACTGACGTCTGGTTCAGCTTCGACGGGTTCTTCAGTATCAATTTCGTCTTCTGCCTTGTCGATCAACTTTCGTCCTTCCCTGGCTGCATCTTTCACCAGGTCTTCCCCTTTTTGAACTGCTTCTTCCGTGTCCTTTTTTACTTCATTTTTATGAATGGTCATACTTGCGCTGTCATCCTTCTCAGAAAAGGAAATCCAACCTCCCAGCACCATTGCGACTAAAGCAACTATAATCAGTACGATGATGATGACGCTTCGCATCTGCCTTCTCCAGTAAGATGAACTATTGCTGCCAGGGAGAAATAAACCGGACCGACGGCACTTTTTAGAGCCGTCGGCCGATCGCCTCAGCAGTTTCGCTTCAAGAGTAACGTTGACTCATCAAAGCTCTATTCTGTGGGGATCCTTTTCCCTGTCAGCAGGCTGATGACTGCTAATATGAGAAAGATAAAGAAGCAGATTTTGGCAGCGCCATAGGCCATGCCGCCGACCAGACCAAAACCAAAGAGTCCCGCTACCAGTGCAATTACTAAAAACATCAATGCCCAACTCAACATGGTGATACCCTTTCAATTAGTGGGATTGTAATCTCCTCTGAAACCGGTCTCTCAATTCCGATCCGGCTGATAATAAAAGGTCAACAGACCAACCAGCCAACCAGGAATGCCCTGGCTCATTTGATTTACATGTTTCAATTTTTATTCGCGATGCTGCGATAAAACTGAATATCGCAATCGCTGTGCCAAGTTGGACCACCTGAAAGATGAATCAACGTAAAGCATTATACCAGAATACGATAAGAATCTGCCAAAATGCACATACGCAGATCTTGATGCAAAAAATCGATTGCTGATCGCTCGCCAGCCAGGGAAATTGCGCGTTAAGCGACCGCTGTCAGTTCTCTCAGGAAAAGAGGCTCCAGACTGGACAAAGTTTAATAAAACAGTAATCCAGGAGAATACCAGCGCAGGCTGCACGACCATCTGTTGCAGCTGCCGGCTGATGCGATTTTACGAATGACTAATCAGCGTCGTCATCAATACTCACTGTTTTCGCCAGCGAGATGCCAAACTGGGCAATGCGATCGCGAATCTTTCCGCGCGTAATACCCAGGATTTCTGCAGCACGAGTCTGATTACCTCCGGTTTCATTCAAGACTCGAGTCAGCAGGTATCTTTCCATGGCTTCCAGAGTCTCACTGTATAAATCCGTCGACTGTTCAGCGAGACGTTGATCCACAAACAATCGTAAATCCGATAAGGGAAAATCATCACTTCCCACATCCATTTGTGTATCAAACGGCATAGCCTGGGTGTTGAACCGCCTGGACAGTTCCTCCGGCAGAAAAGAAGGAACAATCACTGGAGTCGTACTATTCAACAGTGACTGCCGAACGACACTCTGCAGCTCTCTGACATTTCCAGGCCAGTGATACTGAATCAATAGTTCCAGCGCTTCTGAAGAAACTCCTTCCGTCTCAGTGCGCCCCATTTCATAACATGCCTCATTCAAATAATGCTCAACCAGCAATGCAATGTCATCACCGCGATTACGTAAGGGAGGCAGTGAAATGGTCATTCCATTGAGTCGGTAGAACAGATCTTCGCGAAACAAACCCGATTTCACCATATCTTCCAGATTGCGATTCGTAGCGGCAATAATTCGTACATCGGTTTCAATTGTTTTATTGCCTCCGACCCGTTCAAACTTTTGCTCCTGCAGCAGTCGCAATACTTTTCCTTGAGTCAGTTGCGACATATCTCCCACTTCATCGAGGAATATGGTTCCCCCGTTGCATTGTTCGAATTTACCGATCCGTTGTCGGTCTGCCCCTGTAAATGCCCCTTTTTCATAACCAAACAGTTCACTTTCCAGTAACGTTTCGGTTAAGGCAGCACAATTGACTGCCATAAAACATTCTTTGGAACGAGGGCTATGCTGATAGATTGCCCGGGCAACCAGTTCTTTACCGGTACCGCTTTCCCCCCGGATCAGAACATTGACGTTTTCCGCCGCCACACGTCCGATCGCCTTGAATACTTCCAGCATTTGTGGACTGCGGCCTACAAACTGGTCCCCTTTACCGGTTTTGGCATCGCCTACCGGTAACGCTACCGGGATATTCATCAGCCGACGTGTCTCAATGGCTTTCTGTGCCAGCAGATTCAATTTGGGGAGATCCAGTGGCTTGGCAAGATAATCAAACGCCCCCAGTTGCATGGCCTCAATCGCAAGGTTACTCTCGCTGGAAGAAGTGATAAACACGACGGGCAAACGTCGATCCAGTTTATGTATCTCTCGAAAAATATCCAAACCGGATACACCAGGCAACATGATATCCAGTAGAACGACTTCCGGCGAACTCGCACGAATCGCATCCATGGCTTCGTCTGCAGTACCTGCGGTCATGACGTCAATGTTCACTTTTTCCAGTGATCGGCGGACCATTTCCCGTACAGTACGATCATCATCCACTACTAATGCCTGAGACATATCTTTATCTTTTTATCCAAACTGATTTATTGAAGTGCTATATTTGATTTCACTTGTATAGTGCCATTCTATCAATCTCACTTCTGCATTACAAAGATCCGTAACGAAAATCCATGACAACTGGTTTCCTTTCTGAACCAATAACCAAAACTGAATTGAACTTAGAACGTCATTCCATCAGGAATGTCATGAAAGCAGGTCATTAAACAGAATTATATCGGGAAACAAGTTCAATCAAGAGGTTTTCTTTTCCTGGAGCGGAAGAGAGAAAGTAGCTCTGTCTCTACTGATCCACCTAAACCAGGACAGGCCCCCTTTCTGGTCAATGATGAAATTATACTAGAAATCCGGTTTACGATTGATTGACTGTATGTAGTTCCAGGTTTACACTTTAAGCATCAATCACCTGCTCCCGAAGGCAGGTCACCAGCAGGCCTATGACAGCCCTGCGGCGAACTAACCATGTACGCCGCAGGGCTTTTTTTATTGCCAGGCTGTGTTTCCTCGCTTTGCTGACTGATTGTCAAGCAAACCGGTTCCTCAGCGGTCGCTTAAAACCAGCTTTGAATGGAATAACTGAGACTGCGAATCGTTTCGAAAAGAAAATTGAATTCAGCTTATTTCATTAAAAACAAAGAGCCTTTTGTATGATTAACAATGATTTTCGTGATGAACGAAAGGAAATTTCAGCGAGTGGCACACGATCTGCATTTCGTCTCCAGGCAGAACCAGGAAAGGAGACAGAAATGTTTCGGAGCACCAATGAACTCAATGGCTACAAAGTTCTGGCAACCGATGGAGATTGTGGAACAGTTCAGGATTTTCTGTTTGATGATGTTTCCCACATCATGCGTTATCTCGTAGTAAATACCGGGGGATGGCTTACAGACCGTCAGGTTCTGATTTCGCCCGTTGCCATCGATCAGCCGGATTTAGACAGCTATGAATTACCGACCGTACTTTCAAAAGCAAATATAGAAGCCGCGCCTGCTGTAGAAACAGAACAGCCTGTCTCACGACAGTATGAAACAGCACTCGCGTCGTTCTACAACTGGCCTGTTTACTGGGGAAGTTCGCTTACGCCTGTGATGAACCGTCCCACCGCTTCGGTGGAACTCGAAGAACGTGTTGCGGCCAGGGATGGCGACCCCCATCTACGAAGTGTCAACGAAGTGACAGGCTATAAAATTCAATGCATGGAAGACACGATAGGCCATGTGGAAGACATGATTGTCGATACGGAAAGCTGGAGTTTACGATATCTGGTGATTGATACCCGTAACTGGCTGCCAGGCAAAAAAGTGATTATCGCTTTCGACTGGCTCACTCATTTTACGTGGGAAGATCACAAAGCACATCTGGATTTAACAAGATCACAAGTGGAAAACGCTCCCACCTATGATCCTCGACTCCCTGTCAATCGCGCTTACGAAACACAACTCTATGATTTTTATGGACGTCCTACTTACTGGTAGCGCAGCTGAGAATCCATAAAAAAACATATCTGGCATGAAAAAGCCTAACTACCTGATTTTAACGGGCTCCCGGTGCGCACACAGCGAACCAGGTCAATTTAAATAAAAAGGAAACCGTTATGAAAAACAGCATCATCAATTCATGTTTCTTATCGCTGGCTCTCCTGTTGATGTCAGCCACAGCATTCACCCTGGCAGGTTGTGAAGAAAAAGAAAAAGTACTCGATATCGAAACACCGAATGGTGAACTTGAGATTTTACGTGACAAGGGAGATGGCGACGTCGGTGTGGATCTCAAGAAGAAAGAGTAACGCGAAAACCAATCGTTTTGCTGATTACCAGTCTGGAATCAGCAGTAATATCACTGTTTAAAAAGATTTATTTCAATACTGGAGAAGAATGATGAATTCAGATCAATTCGAAGGAAAATGGAAACAGATTAAAGGTCAGGCGAAACAGAAATGGGGAGAGCTGACCGACGATGAAATCGACCAGATAAACGGGAAGCGGGAAAATCTGGTTGGCAAAGTCCAGGAGCGCTATGGAATCGCCAAGGAAGAAGCAGAAAAACAGGTCTCTCAGTTTGAGAGTTCCTGCCACTGCTGAAACTGATCACTTTATGAATATTTAAAACTATCATCAGCTGATAATAAACCCTGCAGATGATCCAGGACTGCCAGCGAATATTCGCTTAAACGGAATTACATACCGGTTTTTTGAGTCAGTCAGCTGCATTGTCAAGACAGGAAACATTATCAGCTGTGATAGTTACTTCTGGTCATATCAAACTTCAAATTCTTTGAAACCCGTGGGAGAAATAAGATGAAACGATTTACTGCACTCGCAAGTATGATTGCGTTTAGCGTCACTGCTCTATGTCTGGCCGGAAGCACCTATGCATTCGACAATCCAAATGAAGAGAAAGTACAAGCACCGGAAAACTCCAAAAATTCCAAAGCTGACAAAAAAGCATCCAGGGCTGATAAAAGAGCCGATCGAGTTGATAGAAAACATATGGATAAAGCGGGCATCGTGACCCGCGCCAGTAAACTGATCGGCATGAACATCCAGAATCCTCAGGGAGAGAGCCTGGGTGAAATCAATGACCTGGTCATGAATACTTCCACCGGGGAAGTCAAGTATGCAGCTGTGACTTACGGAGGATTTCTCGGGGTGGGAAACAAAATGTTTGCCGTGCCCTTCGAAGCATTCAACATCAAGCAGAAACCGGATTCAACAGAACACACACTGGTTCTGAACGTGAATCAGAAACAGCTGGAAGGCGCGACTGGCTTTGATGAAGATCACTGGCCCGACTTCGCGGATGCGAGCTATCTTTCTGATCTCAATAAACGCTATAATGTCAAACACAAAAGAATGAACAAAGACGAAACACGTCAGACCAAAGCAGGTAAATTAGATCCCAAGACTTCGGGAAAAAATGTACGAGTCAGCCAGTTAAATGGTATGAATATTCAGAACGCAGAAGGAAAAAGTGTGGGTGAAATCAATGATATTGTCATCAATGCTTCACACGGAAAAGTTCAATATGCGGCTGTCACCTACGGGGGTTTCCTCGGGGTTGGCAACAAGATGTTCGCAGTTCCATTCAAAGCATTTGAAATAAAACAGAATCCTGAAGAGCCGGAAGAGCAGATTCTGGTTTTGAATGTCACACAGCAACAGCTCGAAGGAGCCCAGGGATTTGATGAAGATCACTGGCCCGACTTTGCAGATCCTGACTTTTCCAAAGAGCTTCATAAACGCTATCGGATTGAAGCTGATCACAAAGACCGTGATGTGAAAGTGAATATCGATACCTGATCCGGATCAGGACTTGATTGAAAAGCTCCAGTGTTCCAAACGCTGTGAGGAGTGATTTACTGCTCACAGCGTTTTTTTGTATCATTTTCCAGTCTCATAATACCATAATTGAATACAATCATTTGTATCCATCACTGCTTCCTGCAAAACAACTTTTGAGAAACAATATAGAAGCGGAGCCCCTCAAAGCATGAGAGCACGACTTGAGAATCTATGGGATTCTTTCCGAACCAGTTTCTGGTTTGTCCCGACGATCATGGCTTTAATGGCAATTCTACTGGCATACGGCACAAATCAACTGGACAGTCTGTTGATTCATTCTGAGCGATCTCTCAGTTGGTTTACCACGACTGCGCCTGCGGCCCGGTCGACATTATCCTCAGTAGCCGGAGCCACGATTGCGCTGGCTGGGGTGGTATTTTCAATCACAATTGTGTCACTGTCAATCGCGTCTTCTCAGTATGGCTCCCGTCTCGTGCGAAATGTGATGGGCGCCAGCATTGCTGACCTCGTGATTGGCCAATACGTCGGAACCAGCCTGTATTGCCTGCTGGTGCTGCAGAATGTCAGAGAAGCACAGGGGGACAGCCCTGGGTTTACTCCTCAGGTGGGTACTTCAGTGGGTCTGCTCCTGGGACTGATCAGCATGGGAATGTTGATCTGGTTTATTCACCATGTGGCCACCGCGATCCAGGCTCCCACCATTATCACAGAAGTCTCGCATGATCTGGAAGAGGCCATTGACCGTCTGTTTCCAGAACGAATGAGCGAGGAATCTGAAAATGAAGTCGATGCGGAACAACCTGATGTACTGAAACAGCAGACATTCCAGGAAATCCTGTCCAGTGTCGGAAAAAATAATGTCACCGTTCCTTCCCATAAAGAAGGCTATATCGAGGGAATCGATGGAGGAAGCCTGATCTCTCTGGCTTTGGAGTTGAATGGCGTTGTCGAACTCATGTGTAAACCGGGTGACTATATTACAAAAGAGCAAATATTAGCACGTATCTGGTTTCAGGATGCGACAGAAACTGAGGAAGCTCATCAGGAACAGACAGAATCGGTTTGCAATACCGTTCATCGGGTCATCATTATCGGACACCGGCGTACTCCACGGCAGGATGTCAGTTATGCTGCACTGGAACTGGTAGAAATTGCAGTACGGGCACTCTCTCCGGGTATCAACGACCCTTTCACTGCGATGACCTGTGTAGACCGCCTGGGAGGTGCGATGGGGCGGTTTGCTGAACGTCCCAAGCCAGCTCAAATTCGAAGAGACAGTGATTCAATTCCTCGGGTACTGGTGACATCAGCAGATGACTTTGCAGATGTTTTAACAGGCTCTTTTGGAATGATCCGGGAATATGGTTTCAGCAGTACTGCGGTTTCACTCAAGATGCTGGAAGCACTGTCTGGAATCGCCAGCCACGCATCACGCCCAGACCATCTGAAAACAATTCTTCAGGAAGCAGAAGCATTGAAGAGTGCATTTGAAGACCATCACATTGTGCAGACAGACCGAATCAAATTTCAGCAGGCATTCCTGCGGTTAACTGAGAAATTGGAGCCAGGCTTGCAAACCACGTAGGAGCCAATCCAGTTAATGGCAGGTTCCTTCCAGATAAGTTTCCATCAATCATAAACGTCAATCATAAACGTCAATCATAAACGTCAATCATAAACGTCA
>NZ_CAXAVM010000176.1:0-15013 GCF_963972345.1 uncultured Gimesia sp.
TAACAGAAATGGTGTCAGCAAAGTGGCGAAGCAGGCCGCGATGACCACGAAATAACGCGTGAAAAGATTTGTGGCGTAGCGTTCCACCATTTGACAGATCAGTAGCAGCGCAATCAGCATCGGAATTAAATTAACGGCGATCAGGATCAGATGCGCCACATCGTGAAGGTTCCGATTCAGGTTCAAACCCGTTGTGGTTTTGATGCACCAGTAGAGACCCGCCACCATGGTCGGGAATAACGGGGGCTTGGATGAATAGAAGTGGCCATCGTGCCTGACCTTGTCGATGCTGGACCAGCCCGGACGATCATTGATGGTATCGATCTGGTAGGTGCCTTCTTCTACCAGGGACCAGACCGTGCACCAGCGGGAACGGTCATTGGCGCTCTGCAGCGGCGCGCTGTTCATGATGGCGGCCAGGCTTTGTCCGCACGTGACAGTGATCAACAGGAGATAGACTGTCCACCGCAGTCGGGAATTCTGCGAGGAGGGATTCAAAGAATCGTCTGAGAGCGAGGTAGCGGAACTGGTCATGTCACTGGAACGGTTTCTGAAAGAGCGCAGGATGGTTTGGTTTCAGCAGGGTAAATCAAATCGAGAGTCGCTGCGCAGCTGGCAACGGTCTCAGCATGCAGATTATCTGATGCTACAGAAAAAACAAACGGGGAATCGCGGCGTTTAGGTTCTGTTTTTGATTTTTTTACAACGATTCCAGTGGAATCAACGCGCCTTCCAGGTGATTCCGCTCGAATCAAACGGGCAGGGAGGTACGATCATCAAAGCAGACGCGGGCTGAGAAATCGAAGTCAGCGACAGAACCGGAATCCTGCCTGGAGAGTGTGATCAGAAGAGTTCGTGGATCGGTTCGCCATTTTCGACGGCAAAAATAGGACGGCCTTTGTCATCGATATAGTGCGTATCGAGGGGGACACCCATGTATTTATAGATGGTTGCCGCCAGATCTCCGGGACGAACGGGACGGTGCTTGATTTCGCTGCCGTCATGTTCGCTGGCGCCGATGACCTGTCCATGGTTCATGCCACCGCCGGCCAGACACATTGACATGACGACCGGCCAGTGGTTGCGGCCATCGGAACTGCCCTGGGTTCCCGAGGTGGGAGAGCGACCGAATTCCCCCATGGCGATCACCAGCACGTCATCCAGGATCGATCGTTCTTCCAGATCGGACACCAGCGTCGTCAACAGATGATCAAACAGGGGGAGCAGCGGACCAAGGCCATTTTTGATTCCGCCGTAGGGAGGAATGTTGTCACCATGGTTATCCCATGTTCCGGATGCGGTATGATAACTCAAATCCAGGGTGACGAAGGAGCTGCCTGCTTCCACGAGTCTTCTTGCCAGCAGAGCCTGCTGACACCAGAGGTGTTTTCCATAGCGATCCCGGGTTTCCGTGGATTCCTGGTTGAGGTCGAAGGCGTCCTGCACGCGTTGTCCGAGTACCATGTCATAGGCGCGACGGCTGTAACTGTCGATGGCCTGCATGGAACCGGCCTGATCGATGCCGCTCCGCAACTGATCGAACTGCAACATCAGGTCACGGCGGTTTTTCATTCGGTCAAACGAGAGCCCGGGAGCAAACTGAAACATTTTTCCGCCACTGGTTGTCCCGGTGTCATTACCCACCATGTCATAGACGGGCAGGTCTGCTGCATCGTTGGCGATAAAAGGATCATACTGCTTGCCCAGGTACCCGCCCCAGGCAATATGAGAGTCATGTTTCATGAACGAGACATAAGGGGGCATGCCGGGATGATTGGCGCCGTGATGCTTGGCCACAATCGATGCCATCGCCGGGTACCGGTCACCTTTCCGGTTAGTACGGGGCGTGGCGAGCAGGTTGGCGGTCTGCATGACCTGATTGGGTTGATGGCTGCTCATTTTGGGATCGACGGATCGGATCAATGTGAAACGGTCCATCATCGCCGCCTGTTTGGGCAGCATGTCTGTGATCGTGATGCCGGGGACCGCTGTTTGCGTCACGCCGAACGGACCGCGGTTTTGAATGGGGCGGTCCGGTTTTGGGTCCCAGGTATCAATGTGGCTGGGGCCGCCGGTCATCCAGAGGAGAATAATGCTTTTCTTTGATGGTGTTGATTTGCCGGCCTGTTGCAGCTGATCAGAGGCTTTCAGCAGACCAGGCACAGAGAGCCCGGCCAGTCCCGCCAGGGATGCTTTCAGCATGTTGCGGCGACTCTGAACCACCAAACCTTCGCGAACCAGCGGGTTAAATGCTGTGAAAGCATGTTGTGTGTGAGTCCGCGAATGTGGGCCGAATTTCATTCCCGATTCCAGTTCCGGTTAATATTATTAAAGTCTGAGCAGCAGGACTTCTTATATTGTTAATCTTATTAAATATATCGTCAAGTCTTGATGTGTTCAATACGATTCTCTGCTACCTGCAGAAAATAACGCTAATTTGGTCTGATGAGGCAGGTTCTGCCGTTTTTAAACGGTGTAAACGGAGTGGAGTTTTCTGATTGGAAGCAGAGGACTCGAAATGATCTACGCCGGATTATTTCGATTTGTCGGCCGTGGTGATCTGTTCGAATGTAATCCAGTTCAGACAGGTATTGGTACCAGCGTCAGGTTTTCCAATCTCCACGGTCAGTCTCCCATCTTTGACTGTAACCTGGACCTGTGATTCCTGAAACGACCCGGCGGTGGTGGCAAGATCCTGGATGATCTGACTTCCTTCGACCGTGACCCACTGTCCGATCTGATCATGTCCGGAATCTCCCACACAGACCGTAACCTGCCAGACGCCATTGGGAACCGTACATTCCCAGCGGTCATGATCGCGGGTAAACACGAACGTATCACGATACGCTTCCGGTAGCTGTTTGCGCTGGCGAACATTCTGGCGCAGATCCCGCTGCCAGCCAAACCTGCGTTGCGGATCAACGACGGCTCCCTGGTCTGATTCAAAGCCTGTGAGCGGGGGAGTCTTTTTTCCCGCAAAATTAATCCGGCGAATCGACGTGTTTTTTTTGAGATTCAGAATGCCATCCTGATCGGGCGGGTTCACTGGTTTGTGATTGCTCCACTGAACCGGCTCGCCGGGCGTAAACAATGTCGGATCATCCCGATCGGGGATGCCATCCGCGTCAGCATCGTCTGGTTGCAAACATGTGTAAGGGAGCAAAGGCAGATCTTTCAATCCCGCCCATAGCTGCTGACAGAATTCTCCGCGACTCAGGTTTTCGTTGAACATCAACGGGAGGTTTGCCACATTGACCGATTGAATTGCGCGTCTCTGGATCTGTTCGCGCCAGGCGGGAGTGGCAGCCGCATCAGGCTGGAAATTGACTTCGCGAATTTTCAGAGGTAACACGCCCCGCGCGGCCAGTCTGTTGACGGCGATGAAGGCGGGATGCGCGGGAGCCAGATCGCGGTAAGGCCAGATCAGCAACGCGACGCCAGTTTGTGAGCCGCCGCACAAAGCCGTTCGGACCTGTTCCAGTTTTTCCCGATCGTAGGGGATTTCACGAGGTGCGATATCGTGTTGTAGTGAAATCGCAGCTGTTGCGCCGGCGGCCTGGCCGATGGCGACACACTGATCGTGCAGCCGAATCGCAGCACTCACAATGCTGCTGTATCCCACATTTTTCTGGGCACCCAGTAAGCCATCCATTTCGACGGGAACCAGACTTCTCAAGGGGAACAGGCTGCGATCACTGACCAGGCTGGTATTGCGGCCCGGTTTTTCGTAATCGATCCAGGGGCCTGAATTGCCTTCCGCTTTGAGGTAGGCACGTCCGGTACGATGGAAGTCGTAATGAAACTGCCAGGCGAACAGGCCGTCCGGATACAGGACCTGCGAGAAACGCTCGCGCGCGAATTTTTTGTGGGGGCCATCCTGATTGCGTCCATCCTGTTCGCGCATCATATACATGGCTTTTAAACGCAGGGACTCGCGGATGTAAGGTTTGGGAGGCAGGTGGTCCGCGGTTCCAAACTCGTTGCTCAAATGAAAATGGCGGAAGCTGTTGGTTTTATCGGGAGCCCGTTCATGGACGAAATTCTGCAGATGATACAACAGGCTCAGGGAATGCCGTTTAGCGTCTTCGAAAATAATCTGTCGCTGCGGTCGTGTCATTAACACGATGTTCTTTTCGGATGCACCAGGTTCAGTCGCTTCGAGTGCGTCTACGACATGCCGGGGTAATCGTTCCAGTGGATAATCCTGACCGAGCATGTAATTCAGCAGGATGCTGGTACGCTGATCATTGCTGGTCTCCCCATCCACGATCCTGCGCACCGTAAAAATCGAAAGCTGTCGCGGAGATGCTTTGCCTTTATCGGGCCAGTGCGGGATTGATCCGAGCTTGACGGGACGGTCCCATTTCAGATGTTTCATCTCCGCCAGGCTCAGTTTGGAAGTGCGGACAAAATTCCGATCGTCGTAGCGTTCCGGCTGGGGAATGGGGGTCTCCCCGTCTGATTCTTCCACGACCATCGCCCAGGTGATGGGATTCATTTCATTGGCAGGGTAGTCTGATAAATCGACGGGCGCGCTGGGTTCGTGATAGCGAGAACGGGGGTCTGCACCCAATTCAAAGTCAGCACCGGCTAACTGGATGACGTCGCCCCAGTCAGAGGCATCGATCGTGAGTGGCGCCTGAATGTGTCTATCTGGCTGCTCTGAACCGGTGGGAGCCAGCCAGAGTCCCGTTAATCGAGGATGTGCGCCTGTCTGTTCGAGATCGGCTTTGACGGGGTAGTGGCGCGTGATGAGTGTGACCTGACCATTGTCAATGTAAGGCTGCAGCAGTTCCCGGAAGATGGCTTCTGCTTCTGCAGGACGAAATGTGGACGGGCCATGAAAAGGGCGTCCCGGCATGGGAGAGCCGTACTTTTGCGTATTAAAAGCTTCGATCCGGTCCATCAGTTCTTTGAACAGTCCGCTGCGGTGGAAGGAACGCTTCATGGGATGCCAGTCGACTCCCCAGCCGACTTTCCCCGGTCCTTTGTTCTCATCTACGCAGGCCAACGCCTGTTCGGTATATTGCCCGCCCAGCCAGTCACCGTCCAGGACAAGCGTGATGGATTTCACACCCTGACGGGCAGCCTGAATGGCGGCGGCCCAACCGGATTCTGTGCCTCCCACAATCAGCAGGTCCGTTTTCTGAACCGGCAGTTCTGCACGGACGGTATTCAGCACGGGACAGATGAATGCCAGGAAAGCGAGTGCGACTGTTTTCATAGGGCGTCTGACCTTACCAGGAAAATATTCAGGTTGCATCGGTTTGTTCATCATAGGCAGAGAAATACGGAATGTCATCTCAGGAACTGTTTGATGACTCAAAAAAAGATTCATCGAGAGCGCGATACAAACCGGCACAGATTTTGCGATTCTAAAGATTATTGAAAAAGCCGGTTTTTAGATTCCACATCAGCCCAAAATTGTCGCAACCCTGCGGGTTCGACAAGCAGTTGAGCAGGCAGACTGAACCAAGCGATTCATATTATTTTATTTCATCCAACCTATTTCCAGGAGATGCTGATGACTCGGTTAGTTTCAAGTAAACGCGGATTCACTCTGATTGAATTGCTGGTGGTGATTGCCATCATTGCAATTTTGATTGCGCTGTTGCTGCCAGCTGTACAACAGGCGCGAGAGGCAGCCAGGCGTTCACAATGTAAAAACAATTTAAAGCAACTCGGGCTGGCACTTCATAATTATCATGAAACATTTTCTGTGATGCCACCGGCGCATATCGGTCGCTTTACGACACCTCGATTAATGGCCAGTGGTTTGACAATGATCCTGCCCTACCTGGATCAGGCAAATCTTTATAACCAATATAATTTTGACGGTTGTGCGACCACACATTCCAGTATCACAGGGACCTGTGCCGGAACACTGTCTGCTGGTGATGATCCTGTCACCAATGGGAATGCAGCAGTCGTCAAAACACTCTTGACCGTCTTTTTATGCCCCTCGGATTCGGGAACCTATCATACTTCTCCCACAAGCAGCTATGGGATTTCAGCGACCAATACAGGAACCGGTGGTGCCAAGACAAACTATGACTTCATTACGATTACACCTTATAACACTTGTGAAGACTGGGGAGCGACTACACCTACCAGCCGCTGCATGTTTGGCGATAACAGTAAATGTCGCCTGGACGATGTGAAAGACGGAACCAGCAATACCATGATGGTCGGTGAAACGACGCGCAATGTTTATAACGGCGGCACGAATGCCTGGGGATACCGGGGTCACGTGATGGTCGGCTTGAACCTGGTCTCTTATCCGATCAATCGGTTCTGGTACAGCTCTGCCGTCCCACAGCAGCAGCCTCAGGGAAAGCTCGGCAGCTGGGCGTATGCGGGAAGTCTGCACACCGGGGGAGCTCACTTCACACTGGCGGATGGATCGGTTCGCTTTATCAGTGAGAACATTGATACCACCACCCGACAGAACCTGGCCCGGATGGCTGATGGGAATGTGCTGGGGGAATTCTAAACGCAGACACTGTCGCTGGAAGTTGTTTTTTATGAATTCGATTCTACCGCTCCTGAAATGTCTGACACGTCAGTCAGCGGGATGCCGCAAGAAGTATTAAATTAAACCCGGACTGATTCTGTTCCTGGAAAGCCAGAGAGAACAGTCCGGAATTATCAGGAAATAAGTCATGTACTATCGTTTGAATCTTGGTTTTCTGTTGGTGTTTTTCGCAGCAGGTTTGTCTGGTTGTGGTGGAACAACGGTTGCCGAATCGTTGCCGGATACGGCACCCGTTTCGGGAGTGGTGACATTGAACGGGAAACCGATCATGTCGGCGACCGTGACGTTCGTCCCGATGGGAGCAACGAAGGGAGTGGAATGTGTCGGCGTGACTGATGAGTCAGGGAAATATAAACTGCAGCAGATCCGGGGAGCCGAGGGGGCGCCTGCAGGAGAGTACCGCGTTGTCATAAATTATTACCTGAAAGCCGACGGAACTCCGATTAAAATTGATGGATCGGAAGCGCCGGCAAATCTCGGCGCAGACGAAGCACTGCCACCGGAATACAGCAGTTTCACCGATTCCAGACTGACCGCTCAGGTGACAGATGCCGGCGGTGAGTTTCCTTTTGAGTTGAAGGTTAAGTAACACAATTACCTATACGGAATTCGCGAGAAGGCTGGATAACGGCGTGCGTTTGACCAGTAATTACATGAAAAGCAGCCACTCTGCACTACTGGGGAAGGGAATGTCGTCCAGGTTCCCGGTCCTAAGTTTCAGTACAAGAAAAACCAATCATAACACATGCCTTGAAGCAATTCGGGCGTGTGTTTTTGTATTTCCCTCACACACGGGTCGCGGCGGATTCTGTCCCTTAGGAAGCGGTCAGCCTGAATGGGAGCCCCTGTTCAGGGGCTGCGCTGCCAGTATTCAGTCAGGAAAATTAAGTTGGTTAAGAAAAAAGGATTAAAGCATTAATTAACTAAAATAATTAAAATCCATTCGATGTGATCTTGCTATTAATAAGGGGATTTTGATGTAATTAAAAGATCCCAATCTGGGCATTCCGCTCTATCTGAGACTTCTATACTAGATTCAATAATTAATTACTCACCTTTCGATATTAATTCAGTTCTTTTTTTCAGGAGTATTGTGATGCATCATTTTTCGAGACGCAAACGTGGTTTTACTTTAATTGAGCTGTTAGTGGTGATTGCCATTATTGCCATTCTGATTGCCTTACTTTTACCGGCCGTGCAGCAGGCCCGCGAAGCAGCACGCCGCAGCCAGTGTCGGAATAATCTTAAGCAACTGGGACTTGCCCTGCACAATTATGTTGATACGACTGCCGGTGTGATTCCCCGGGCCGTCAATCATTATAATACACCCAACTGCTGTTGTGTCACTGATAATGGGAACTATGCCCATACGATCTACACCATGCTGCTGCCTTATCTGGATCAGACCAATTTGTATAACCAGATCAATTTTACGGTCGATCCACAGAACGCAGCCAATGCCGCGGCACGACGAACCAAGGTCACGGTCTTCATGTGCCCGAGTGCAATCGTGATTGATGATGCAAATTACGCGCAGCATAACTATCCGACTGCCAGTGCCAATCATGGTTATGGGCTGTGTGGACGACACGGGTCCAGTACGACCAACGGTCTGTTTGCCTCTTCCTGGGGGATTTACGATACGGACCTGGCTGTTATTGTTGGTCCACAAATGAGAATGCAGAATATCACTGACGGCACCAGTAATACCATCACCTTCTCAGAATTCGCCAAGGGTCTGGATTACGTCCTGCCTACCTCTCATAAGAATAATATGGGACGCAGCTGGTATGACCCCACTGTGGGCTATGGCAACATCGGGTTCTCGACTCGAATTGATGCGACACCAAGTAACCCCAAACCAACTTACAGCACCACGATCAACTGGGGTACCGTCGGCAGTGCGCATACCGGGGGCGTACATTGTGGATTCATGGACGGAGCCGTGCGTTTCATCAGTAATAACATTGATGGCCGTCAGTGGCAGGCACTGTGTACTCCCATGGGTGGGGAAGTCGTTCAGGTTCCCTGATCCTGATTTGTGGATGATTTAAAATCTGTTTTTCTTTTCAATACACACTGGTGTTTCTCAGTGTGTATTGCTCTTTATTTTGAATGATTTAGGAAATGTGAAACGACAATGAGAACGATTCGATATCTACTTCTGATGATTCCCGTAATTTTCAGTCTTCTCACCCTGGGCTGTTCCGAACAGAAAATGGCCGATCCCAGTGAAGCGGTGGAAATCACCGGTGTGGTCACACTGGATGGTAAACCGCTGCGGGATGCAGAAGTGACGTTCCTTCCCGCTGACGGCGATCCACTGGTCGGTCCAGCTCTGGCCGTTACAGACAGCAAAGGCAGTTATACCCTGTCTGTCAATGCACCCCGTGATTACAAAATCACCGTGGATCGAATGACGAATGGCGGCCCCAACCCGGCGCTCAAAGAGTACCAGGGGGAAGCGACTTCACTCAAAGCGGGAGTTTCGAAAGAGAATACGTCCTTTGATTTTGATCTGACCAGTTCAAAATAAGCTGACGCATTGAAACCAATCACAGGCTGGCGGGAACTCTTTCTGCCAGCCTGTTTCGTTAACAGAGATAAGACAACGCAGTCACTCAAGCCTGACAATCGGTTCTATTCTGATCTGGTTAGGCGCACCTGAATTCACCACACCTGCCTGGAACGGATCAAGCTGCCGGACAGTCAGCGCCACATCCTGTGCAGACTGAAAGCTGAAGTTCCTGAAAGGGGTTGCTGCCTGGATCAGCGTCGTTCCATACAGCCCCGCTTTTGAACCGGGAAGCGGGACTCAAGATTTCCTGCATTATCTGTTTGAAAACGCTTTTGCAGCAAGCGGATGTGTGGTTTAATGGTATTGAAAGTCTTCGCATAAACCCGTTTGGAAAGTCTGTGCCTGCGATGTCTGAATTTACCGAAATGATGCGTGCGGTTGAGCAGGGAGATCGGGATACGGCTGAAAAATTATTGCCTCTGGTCTATGATGAATTGCGTAAACTGGCGGTAGCTTATTTAGCGAAAGAGCAGTCTGCCCATGCGAGGCAAGCCACTTCTTTAGTCCATGAAGCATATCTGCGACTGGTGAGGAACGACGGAGAATGGAATGGCGAAGGCCACTTCTTCGGGGCGGCTGCAGTCGCCATTCGCCGCATCCTTGTGGAAAATGCGCGGACGCGCAGAAGTCTCAAACGAGGCGGGAATGCCGTTCGCCTGGAACTGGAAGATGTGAATCCCACCTCATCGCCCGAACCGATAGAAGATCTGATTGCCCTGGACGAGGCGCTCAACCGGCTCTCCACAGTGAACCCGCAAGCCACTGAACTGGTTCAACTACTTTATTTCTCCGGGCTTACGTTGGATCAGTCTGCGGAGGTGATGGGGATGTCACCCCGCTCGGCAGACCGGCTGTGGGCCTATGCGAAAGCCTGGCTCCGCCGGGAAATGCGGAGCAATTTTGAGAATTCCTGAAATTTTCTGACGTCCTCCGCCGCGACTCTGCGCACTGAATGGTAGCGAGGTTCAAAGAGATCAGCCCGTCTCCTCTTTGTTCTGTTTACCAGATTCTCCAGTTGCGTGAGGTTGATGCGTGTCTTTATTATCCCGAAACATAGTCTCTCTGCTGATTGTATTTCTGATCCCCTCTGTGTTACCGGCCGAAGAGATAAACGCTCGCGTGCCGTTTCAAAACAGAATGCTTGAGGGCTGCGACGCGGATCTGAACTCCTGGCGAGCAGATACAGATCAGACCGCTTTCGAGTTGTTTGAGGGGCCATCGCAATCGATGCAGCGGACTAATCATCCCGAGCAGAACCTGGACCAGGTGATCATGATCCTGGCTTATGCAGAACAAGATCAGGGGAAGAGCAAAAAAAATGACCTGGAAACAGCCCAGCAGGAGTTCAAAGAGCGGGTCGAAGCTGCCATGAAGTCGATTGATGAGCTGTTCGAGAAAGAGAAGGCGACTGCCATCAAGAGGGGCAATACACATGCTGCCGATTTAATCGAACGACAACGGGAACGGTTTAAAGAGAAGCGAATTCTGCCCTCGGTCATCCGGACAACCCACTTTGAGAAGGAGATCGTGATAGCGGTGACGGCACTACAGAAAGCCTACCACAGTGAAATTCTGGAATCGACTCGCGACGGTAACAAGGCAAAGGCATCCTTGCTGGAGACAAAAGCCTACAACGAGATCTCGGCTTACGTATTTGATGGTCGTCGAACTTACGTACGCGAAGGGGGGGCCGTGTATGCCATTCAACCGGATAACAGCTGGCTGGAAGTGAAGAATAAAGGCAAGAGCCACGTTCGCTTCCATGAGGTGGCGCGTAAGTCAGATTATATCGAATTGAAAAGTAAAACCACAGATGTTCGCGCCCGCCTGTACAATGACCGGGTCTCCGCGAAACATGGATATTATCCCTGGCGGCACTTCAAAAACGGGCGCTGGGCCCAATAGGTTTCAGCAGAAAAGCTCCCGGATTTTGAGAGAGGAGCAGGGGGAACGATTGCTGATTAATCAGCCTGTTTTTAGAGAGTCCTCTCTTTCTTGGAGTGAGCCTCAATCGCATAATAGGGAGCATGCGTTGATCGTGATATTTTGTGACAAAAATAACCGCAATACGAACAGATGAATCATGCCTGACTCCCGTACCCGGAAATATCAGGGTGAACCATTTAATGAAATATAGAATATGAACGAACAGGAAATATTTTACGAAGCACTGGAAATCGACGATGTGCAGAGCCGATCCGTGTTTCTCGATCAGGCATGTGGCGACGATCAGCGGCTGCGACAACAGGTCGATGCCTTGCTTGAGGAGTTCGCGCGATCGGGTGAGTTCCTGGGCGTTCCCGCCATGGAACAGATCCGGAATGCCAGTGATGTGACACGTGTCGCATCAGGTGATGTCGACCCGCAGGTAAGTGACCTGGATCTGAGTTTCCTGGAACCGCCGACGGTTGCTGGTTCGCTGGGCAGCCTGTGCCATTATGACATTCAGGAACTGATCGGTCGGGGCGGATGCGGGATCGTATTTAAGGCGTTCGACCAGCGGCTGCACCGGATTGTTGCCATCAAGGTCATGACGCCCGCCATGGCGGTGACTTCCCCTGCCCGTAAACGGTTCCTGCGCGAAGCCCGGGCCACAGCGGCAATTCGTCACGAAAACGTCGTCAATATCTACGCCGTTGAAGAAGCCCCGCTCCCCTTTCTGGTCATGGAATATATTGATGGCAAAACTCTGCAGCAGGTGCTCGACGAAAATGGTCCGCTTGAACTCCCGACCATCTGTCGACTGGGCAAGATGATTGCACACGGGCTCGAAGCAGCACACCAGCAGGGACTGATTCACCGCGATATCAAACCGGCGAATATCCTGATCGAATCAGGCACAGGTCAAGTCAAGCTCACCGATTTCGGTCTGGCCCGCGCGGCGGATGACGCCAGCCGATCCCAGAGCGGCATCATCGCCGGGACCCCGCTGTATATGTCACCCGAACAGGTTCAGGGCATCAGACTTGATCAGAGAAGTGACCTGTTCAGCCTGGGCAGCGTGCTGTATGTGATGTGTACCGGTCGGGCTCCCTTTCGCGCCCCGTCGACGCTCGCCGTACTCAAACGGGTCGTCGATGAGCAGCCACGCAATATCCAGGAAATCATCTCGGAAATCCCCGACTGGCTGGTGGCCCTCATTCATCAACTGCATGCGAAAGACCCTGAAAAACGTTTTGCTTCGGCACAGGAAGTCGCAGACCTGTTAGCGGGTAATCTTGAGCAGAATCTTCTGAATCAAAATCCCGTGGATGAGCCTGCTCCTGCGAATCCGAACCGATTACGTATTGGTCGGTTTTCGTGGATCAAGGTTGCGGCGGTTCTGATCCTGCTGCTTTCGAGTTTCGGCTTCACCGAAGCGACCGGCATCACCAATGTGCGGGGAACCGTGATCCACCTGTTCTCGCCTGAAGGGACGCTCGTCATCGAAGTCGACGATCCCGGCGTCAGTGTTTCCATCGACGGCCAGGAGATGGTCATTACGGGAGCCGGCGTGAAAGAACTCCGCCTGAAACCAGGACAATATCAACTGCAGGCGACCAAAGAGGGAGAAGTCCTCAAGCAGGAACTGGTCACCATCACCCGGAATGGACGACAACTCGTACGCGTCAGCCGGGAACCGGCTTCCACTGCCATAAAGTCAGTGGAAGGGGCATCTCAACCGACCGATTCAAAACCCGTTGATCCCGACCGTCGTGCTGCCGAGTATGTCCTCTCCATCGGAGGAAAAGTCCGATTGAACGATGACAGCCGTCACGGAGAGAAAAAATTCATCACATCTATCAAGGAGCTCCCTGACAGTCCCTTTCGACTGACTCACGTCGAGCTGATCAACAATAGGAATGTTACCGATACCGGCATGGCTGCATTGCGAGGTACGAAGAATCTTCGTTTTGTGAACCTGGCCTATTCTCCTGAATTCACCGATGCGGGTCTCGCACACCTGAGTGACAATCGCGGATTGCAGCGGCTTGATTTATGGGGGACAAATATCACAAAGAAAGGAATAGAATATTTTGTCGGATTTCCCGATCTCCGCGATCTTCGGCTGGGTGACACGCAACTTTCAGCAGAAGATCTCTCGATATTGAAACAATATGTGAGTCTGCAAAAACTCGAAATTTTGATGCTCACTCTTACCCAGGCGGATGACAGTACACTTGCTATCTTGTCAGACGCTCACCAGTTAATACAACTGAATCTGGAAGAAACCGATATTACTGATGTCGGCCTGAGCTATCTGGAGGAGAATCGAAATCTTGAATACCTGTATCTGAAGGGAACGAAGGTAACAGCGCCGGGAGTCAGGCGGCTCTCCAGGATATTACCGAAATTAGATAAGGACTGGAACGAACCGGAAAAGCCCAGTACTTCTTCAGCGTCAATGCTTTCAAAGACAGATTCCAAATCCGTTGATCCCGACCGTCGCGCCGCTGAGTATGTTCTCTCCGTCGGGGGAAAAGTCTGGGTTAACAAAGACTCGGCATTTACGGATAAGAATGTGATTCAGACGCGCGATAAGTTGCCTTCTGAACCATTTCGTTTGACACACGCTGACTTGCAGACAAATTCGCGCGTGACCGATGCCGGGCTGGCAGCGTTTCGTGGGACAAAGCACCTGCGGGGAATCTATCTGACAAACTCGACGAATGTCGGTGACGCGGGGGTCATGCACTTGCGAGAGAACAGCAACCTGCATGAGATCCACTTGTGGGGAACGAAGGTTTCGGGGAAGGGACTGCAGGCGTTCGCAAACTGTAGTGAGATCATTGATTTCTACATCGGTTATACCCGTGTGACGGATGCCGACATGGTTTTCTTTCGCAACTTTGCCAGCTGGGAGACACTGCGGTGTGTCATGATCTCGGGACTTGATATTACAGATGAAGGAATTGCCAATCTGGCTGGCGCGCCGCGGCTGGGCCAGATCCACCTGGAAGGCACGAAGATTACCGACGCCGGGCTGCTTGAGCTGGCGAAGTGCCCTAAGTTGGGGCTGATCTTAGCCTATGGCACAAAGCTCACCCCGGAGGGGATCGAGCGATTCATGCAGGCGAGGAACGGCAAGTGCGGCCTCCTGTGGGACGAGCCGGGAATGCCCCCCGAGAGCGTGGGGGCTGTGGTTTCGAACGAACCTGCTCCCCCCGAAGTCGATGCTGACTTTTCGCGCGTATGGCGACTCACCACCATGCAGCCTCAGGAAGCCAGGTACGGTTGGGAACCGGGACCACGACGCGTATTCGTATCGCCGAAGTTAAATCGGTGTCACGAATACCTGGTCGTCGATCAGAGAAGTTCGATTACATGGTCGGTTCCTGAGGGGACGCGCAGTTTTACAGCCACCGGTATGTACAATTTCGGAAGCTACATCAGCTTCAATGTCGTCTTTGATGGGCGGCCTGCCAGCAGTAACGGAGTGACCCGGATACAAAACATCGCCCTGGACGTTCCCGACGGCTGTCGTACCATTACACTCTGTGTTGGCCGCGTGACGGATAAAGCCGAGTTTTATGCTGGCTGTCCGGTGTACTGGCTGAAGCCCCGGTTTTATGACTTACCACTCACCGAGGCACATACTGCCCCCGAGACGGAAAACTTTACGAAGCTCACGACACTCAAGCCGACTGAGGGAGACGTTAAAATCGTCCATGATGGCTCCTATCAGACAAATCCGGATGAACTCACAATCGAGCCCCCCGCAGATGGCGTATTACCATATTGCTCCGACCTGCTCTGGGCGCATGCGAATTCGAAGATCTCCTACGACATCCCGGAGGGAGCGCAGCGATTTCGAGCAATCGGAACGGGATACAGAAGCCGTTCGGTTCGGTTCGCAGTGCAGTTCGATGGTAAGGAAACGTATCGCAGTCCGATCGCAGGCATTGTGTCGATCGATGTAC
>NZ_CAXAVM010000177.1:0-14775 GCF_963972345.1 uncultured Gimesia sp.
GAGTGGCCAGTTCCTTGCATTTACAAAAGCCGTCTTTGAAGGACGACCGACCAACTTCTGGGAAATCAAAAGCCAGAAAGGCCGTGTTCGATTCAAAAACCTGGTCTACAAACAGACCGGGCCAGTCTATGCGGAATTAATTGTGACGCAGGAACATGTGGATCTGACAGGCGAATCCGAAACTCCCGCCTTGCTGGAAACATGGTTCATCCGCGTCTGGAATCAGCCAGCGAAAGACCCGGAATTCTGGATGTACGACATCACCTCTGATTTAAGATGCGCGACCGAATCTCCGTTAAAGCTTCCCGAATATCATTATGGTGGCATGGCTATTCGTGGAGGGCGGGGATGGACCAGAGAAAACTGTGAGTTTCTGACTGCCAATGGCAAAACCCGGGCAAATGGCAACCATGATCGTGCCCGCTGGTGTGACATTTCCGGCAGAACTGAGACCGGCGTTCCCTGGAGTGGATTTACCATTTTAACTCACCCCGACAATTTTCGTTTTCCGGAACCGGTGCGGATTCATCCTTCCATGCCTTATCTGGTATTCACTCCCTGCCCCCTGGGAGACTGGGAAATCGATCCGAAGGAACCGCTCATCAGCCACTATCGTTGTCTTGTACATGACGGGCCTGCACTTGCCCGAACCGATACACTCTGGCAGCACTATGCCAATCCAACTAAAGCGAATATCAAACTGACGGCTCCCTGACTTTCTGACTGCTGAAAGAGGATTCTATGATCTGGGACTTACACTGCCACCTGTCCGGCGTGGAAGGTAAAACCGTTGATGAGCGTATCTCACAGTTGATGGTTTATGCCGACCGGATGGGCGTGGAACGACTCATTTTTTTCATGGGATGGCCGTTTTTGACCGATCCCACGCCGGAACAGTTTCGCAAGCAGAATGACCAGGTATTGCAGGCGATCAGCCACTGGCATGACCGGGCTTTCGGGTTTGTATATCTTAATGCCAAATATGTCGATGAAAGCATCGCAGAACTCGACCGTTGTGTGAAAAACGGTCCGATGATCGGAGTTAAACTGTGGGTGGCCAGCCGTTGTAATGATCCGTCGATCGATCCGATTATCAAACGGGCTGCTGAGTTGAAGGCATTGATCTACCAACATACGTGGTACAAAACCGGTGGGAATCTGACAGGTGAATCAACGCCCGGTGATCTTGCCTTGATGGCAAAACGGCATCCCGACATTCCTCTGATCTGCGGCCATACCGGGGGTGACTTTGAGCTGGGGTTGCGGGCGATCCAGGATTCTCCCAACGTCTATGCGGGAATTGGTGGATCTGATCCGACAGCCGGCATCACGGAAATGGCAGTGCGGACACTGGGTGCAGACCGGGTCCTCTACGGCAGTGATATCGGCGGGCGCAGTTTTTCTTCGCAACTGGCGAAAGTCCAGGGAGCCGACATCCCCGAAGTTTCCAAGCGTCTGATTCTGGGAGGCAATCTCAAGCGTCTGCTCACTCCCATCCTGAAAGAGAAAGGGATCAACGTATGATCTGCGATGTGAATGTGTATCTGTCCCGCTGGCCATTTCGTCGACTGCCTTGCGACAGTACTCCGGAACTGGTGCGCAAGCTGAAACAAAACGATGTGACCCGCGCCTATGCAGGCAGCTTTGACGGGCTGCTGCATAAAGACATCCGCACTGTGAATCAACGACTGAATGACGACTGCAGATCACACGGCGCTGACCTGCTGATCCCTGTCGGCAGCATCAACCCTGCCCTGCCAGGCTGGGAAGACGATGTCATCGCCTGTCATGAGCAATGGAACATGCCCGGCATTCGTCTGCATCCGAATTACCATGAGTATGAATTGAGCAGCCCCGAAGTGAAAAAACTGTTCGAGATGGCAGCGGAACGGGGACTGTTTATTCAGATCGCAATGCGGATGGAAGACGATCGCACGCATCACAAATTAATGCGGATTCCCGATGTGAATTTTGCAGCGCTGCCTGGTCTGATGAAGGAACATCAGCAGCTGCAGGTTACCATTCTCAATGGCATGAAGTCATTACGGGGAGCCAGTCTGACCCGCCTGACCGAGAACCCTAATCTGACCATTGAGATTGCCATGCTGGAAGGAGTGGGAGGAATCGAGAACCTCATGCAGCAGGTGCCTTACGAGCAAATTCTTTTCGGTTCTTACTTTCCCTTTTTCTACCTGGAGTCCAGTCTGAATAAACTGAAGGAGTCGCAACTGGGAATGAAGATCGAAGAGCAGATCACCTGGAAGAATGCTGAGCACCGGTTTGCCAAAACGCCGTGACCGGGCTGATTACTCAGTCCATTCCAGATACGGGTCAAGTCCCATTTTATGGAACATTTCGATCCGGTTCTTTTCCTGCTTGAGCATATCCCGGCGCTGTTTGCGATGCAGTTTCTCCAGGAAATCCTGGGTGTTCTTGAAGAACGACAGCCAACCGGGTGACAGTTCCCCCTTCTCGTCAGCTTTGGCCGATTTCACAAGTTTCTGGATCTGGTTCATTTCCAGGCAGCGGAGCAATTCGTCTTCCAGGGAAAGAAAGAACTGATAATGCCCGGGATCGCCCTGTCGGGCAGACCGACCGATCAGCTGACGGTCGATACGGGCGGAGGTGTGCATCTCAGTGGCAATCACATGCAGCCCTCCATTGGCACGCACATCATCCTTCAACAGAATATCTGTCCCCCGTCCCGCCATATTCGTAGCGATGGTGACACGCGCCGGTTCTCCTGCTTTTCTGACGATCTCGGCTTCCTGTTCATGGTACTTGGCATTCAGGATCTGATGAGGGATGGCTTTCATCGCCAGCAGGTCACCCAATGCTTCTGAGGCTTCGACGGAAGGCGTACCAACCAGAATCGGACAGCGTTTCAGCCGCAGTCGTTCGATTTCTTCTACGACGGCCATACGTTTGGCCTGCATGGTTTTAAAGACCCGCGCCTGACTTCCTTCACGAATACAGGGGCGATGCGTGGGTATGGAAGTCACAGAGACTTTATAGGTTTTGCGGATTTCTTTTTCCGCCATTGCAGCAGTACCGGTCATTCCGGCCAGATGCGCGTAGTTCTGGAAAAAGCTCTGCACGGTGATTCGAGCCGCTTGCCCGGTCGCTGCAGTGATGGGAACATGCTCCTGTGCTTCGATGGACTGATGCAGTCCATCCTGCCATTTTCGTCCATCCATCATACGCCCCGTTGATTCATCGACAATCACGACTTCATCATCGACGACCACATAATCGCGGTCTTTCAGAAAACCGAAACGGGCCACCAGTGACTGCTCGACCTGTTTATAAATGCGTTCGGTATCAATCGAATCCAGGAGTGAAGGTTTCGCCATCAGCAGAATTTTACGGCATCCCGAATCCGTGAGATACGATGAACGTTTTTTGGGTTCATATACATAATCCACTTCCGACTCAAGCTGGTGAGTGGCCCGGTTGCTCCAGCGAAACAGATTCACCGAGGCAGCGTCATTCGGCTGAATCAGCCCGATAATCAACGGGGTTCTGGCTTCATCAATCAGCACACTGTCTGCTTCGTCAATCAATGCAAAATAGTTACCACGCTGAACCAGTGGCTCTTTCCCGGAGTTTTTATGGTTGGTAATCGCCTGCTCCAGCTGTCCGGGGGCAGAAGCACCAATGCGAATCCGGTCGCGGAGAAAATCAAACCCCATTTCATTTGCCGTGCCATACGTCACATCCAGACCATAGGCGATGCGTCGGTCTTCGTCTTCCATATCTGATGTGATACAGCCGACGGAAAGCCCCAGCTTATTAAATACAGGCCCCATGATTTCAGAGTCACGTTTGGCAAGATAGTCATTGACGGTGATCACGTGACAGCCTTTTCCCATCAGGGCACGCAGGTAGGCAGGCAGCACCGCTGTCAGGGTTTTGCCTTCACCGGTCTGCATTTCTGCAATGCCTCCTTCAAACAGGGCAATTCCCCCCATGAGTTGCACGGGGAAGTGTTCCATCTTCAATGTCCGCCAGGCGGATTCCCGTACCAGGGCATATGCTTCCGGCAGAATTTTCTTGAGGGGCTCACCCGATTTGGCGCGCCAGCGTAATTCCAGCGAGTAGCGTTCAAGTCGATCATCGGTCATTTTCTTAAGCGATTCACAACGCTTGACGATCTGCCCGGCAGTGGCACTCCAGCGGGAGAGACGTGATTTCGTCGGGCGAAAACCAGTCTTCATCCAATGATAGCTGTGTGATGCAATGCTCAAACTGCCTCCAGGAATCGATTCAAAACTACCAGAACAAGGATACAAACAATCCGACTGGATCAATGTATCAGGAAATCAACACGCGCTACTTCCAGCATTATGACGCATTAATCAGGGAAAAGTAACGACTGAGCCCAGAAGTCCGAATTTCATCGTGAACCATCACCCTGATGCCATAAGACACTCAGGAATAAAACCTTAAGATGTTTATATGATGTACCTTACACGAAATATCATACCGAAGTCTGACTGCCGGTTCTGCTTATTTTAATCAGTCAGTGAAGCAACAACAAAAACTTTTTTTGTGATTCGTCAGCAGTGATCTGAAAATGAGAGAATTCAGTAAGTTGTTACAGTTTGTTGATTTAAATCAACAATTCAGGTTGGTTTCCGTATCGTTTTGTTAGATTTTTTACCCCCAATCGTCATTTTCGGTGCAGGTTGTATTTTGCTTACGTCAAATATAAACAAGCCACCCATGCCGCACATTTCCTCTAAAGATTGGAAACATTCCAATTTCTCTGTTTTGTTAGGTAGGGCCGCCTCTTTAAAATCATTAACTGAACAGCCAGCTGATTTTCTATACAAATGGAATCTGCCTGCTTTGAATCAAGTTCAACAACAAAGATTTATGTAACATAAAGATACCAGTTTAATGATCTCGAAATTCATCGATAACTTGTGGCGTCCGCGGCGAACTAAACATCATCGCAGGCTGAAGCCAACAACCGCCCCGCTCGCTGCGACAGAAAAACTGGAAGACCGCACACTGCTCAGTGGTCAGGATCTGGTGGCTTTCGCCCAGGCGTTAACAGCCGCGAATGTGACACTCTACGGTGCCGCCTGGGATGCCAGCACCACAGAACAAAAATCGCTACTGGAAGATGGCGCTCAGTATCTGCAGTTTGTGGAAATCACTGATGCCAATCGTGAATTGAACGCCATAGCTGATGCCGAGGGAATTGAAAGCATAAGTCCTGTCTGGAAACTTGACAATGGAACTCTGATTGACGGCAGCAGCATCAATTCCGTGGCAGATCTGGCAGCGGCAACCGGCGTTGCGATTCCTCTGTCAGATGATCCATTTCTGAAAGCGATCGACAACCAGAATTTTTATTCAGGAACGGCACTGCATGTCGCCCTAAATGGTTATGATTCTGAAAACAGTGCCCTCACTTACACAGTCCAGAGCAGCAATAATCAGATTTCAGCTCGTGTCCTGACTGGTAACCGCAGTATCCGAATCTCGGTGGAAGGCTATGGGGATATGGTCTTCGAACTGTTCGAAGGGCGTTCGTCCCGTGCTGCAGAGCGGATTATCGAACTGGCCGAAAGTGGTTATTACGATAATCAGATCTTCGACATGATCATCAACGGTATGATCCAGGGAGGCGATCATTCAGAATCAGGGCTGGTCGATTCCGAGTTGGGATTTTTCGACGATCAGTTTCACCGGGAACTGCAACACGTGCAGTCGGGTCTGCTTTCGATGTATAAGCCTGCTCCCATCCCCGATACAGGGGAAATTGAAGGCATCAGAACACCAACCACCACCGACGACCAGAACGACTCTCGATTTTCGATTACCGGCGGTTACTCTCGAGAGTACGATTTCCAGAATACGATTTTTGGCTTCCTGACGGAAGGTGAAGACGTTCGTCAGGCACTGAGCAACATCTCGACCACTGATAATATTCCCGACTTTACAATCAAAATCGAAACTGTCGATGTCTTTTCTGATCTGGAAAACGGCACACTGGTGTTGACAGCCTTTGAAGGTTTTACCGGATCCTCCACCATTACAATGACAGCCCAGGATCAGGATGGCAACACCACACAGCGTACGTTTCAGGTGAATGCCACTCCCGATTCATTCCCAGCCCACCATTACTATGAGAATGCCAATCCCTATCTGGAAGACATCCCTGATCTGCAGATCACTCCTGGAGGTTCAATACAATATCAACTGGTCGCCACTGACGTCGATTTGAATGCCCTGAACGGAAACG
Source organism: uncultured Gimesia sp. (assembly GCF_963972345.1). Classification (NCBI taxonomy): domain Bacteria; kingdom Pseudomonadati; phylum Planctomycetota; class Planctomycetia; order Planctomycetales; family Planctomycetaceae; genus Gimesia; species uncultured Gimesia sp. The sequence continues at coordinate 6,257 of NZ_CAXAVM010000177.1, forward strand.
CTTATTTTAATTTTTATGACCAGGACAAGTTAAGAGCCCAGCAACTGGCGGTCCCTGTCACCGCCCCTCCGGGACTGGTTTATTCTGTTAATACTACGACCGGCTTACTGACTGTCAGCCCCACTGCGGGACTGGCCCCGGGTATCTATCAAATTACCGTCGCAGTTGGCTTCCAGCGGACCAATCCTGCAGATCCCAATTACGAAACAAACTTCCGCGATTTGCAGGACTACCAGGTCATTAATGTCATCGTGGGCACACCGCCTGTAGCCAATGATGACTTTTTTTCCTTACAGGGTGAAACCCCCGCTCCTATAGATCTATTGTCAAACGATACAGACAGTGATGGAACCCTGGACGACACTTCCATTGAAATCGTCGCTCAGCCTGAACATGGTACTGTGACCGTCAATGATGATGGTACAGTGAATTACATCGCAGACGGCTCGGGTTACATGGGTATGGGCTCGTTTACCTATCGCGTAAAAGATAATCTGGGGCTGTATTCAAATACGGCTACCGTGAATTTCTCAATTGCTCCGGAAGGAGTGATCCTGGTCACGACTCTTATTGATTTGTCCACAACAAATCGGAAAATCTCACTGCGTGAAGCTTTACAAGCCGCCAATACTGATGCCATCGTTGATGCATCCCCCCCGGGAAATGGGGCTGACATCATCATGTTTGACCCGGCGTTATTCGACGGTCAGGAACAAACGATCCACCTGACTTCACAACTGCTTGTCCTCGACGATGTCTCTATCATTGCACCCACGTCTGCAGAGGGTACATCTTTGCTGACATTAAACATGACCACGCCCAACCGCCATTTTAATATCACTGACAGTAACGTGAATTTCATGGAAGTCAGACTGCAGAACCTGAAACTGACGAATGGTCAGCATTCTGATGATGGTGGGTCAATCTTCAATGCAGAACACCTGGTCCTGATCAACAGCCAGCTGCTGAATAACCATACCGTAAACGGCTATGGCGGTGCGATCTATAACGCGGGAACACTGGAAATCAGTAACTCCTTTTTCCAGAATAATTCTTCACAGTTATCTTCGGGAGGCGCCATCGCCAGCTTGTCAGGGGCGATCACTCTGACAGATACCATTCTGGATAACAATTCCGTAGAAGGGCATGCAGAAGGGCATGGTGGGGGCATCTATGCTTCTGACACGAATGTGACGCTGGTAGACAGTACTCTTTCCCTGAATTCCGCCAATATGGGTAGTGGAGGCGGACTCTATTTTTCGAATGGAGAACTGACCATCAGCGGATCCCTGATCGTCAATAATAGTTCAGAAAGTCAGCAGGGTGGTGCAGGACTTTACATCGAAACGGCAACGACTCTCATCACCGGTTCTACGATACACGGCAATCAGAGCGCCGGTTCAGGCGGTGGTTTGGCACAGTCGGGAGGCGACCTGACCGTACGCAGCAGTACGATCTCACAGAATACGGCGCTGTTGGGAAGTGGGGGTGGAATTTATAATGCCGCTTATACTTCGCATTTCATCAACAGCACCATTTCCGGAAATACCGCAGAGGAAAGCGGCGCTGGAATTTACAATGCTGATCCGTTCGAATTTGTCAGCGCAACTATCGACAACAGTACGATCGCGAACAATCATGCCGGTGGATATGGCGGTGGAATTTTTACATTTGGTGCAGCAACCCCTCTCAATAACAGTATTGTTGCCGACAATTCTGCGGCATCGGGTGGTGCAGACGTGTTTGGTCTGCTGGCTGGCAGTTATAGCCTGATTGAAGACCCCACTGGCGCCGATACTACTTCCACATCGAATTTTATTCTGGGGCAGGATCCAGCATTACTTCCCCTGGGTGATTATGGCGGAGCAACACAGACGCACGCCTTGAACTCCAGCAGTATTGCAATTGATGCGGGAAATCCTGCCTTCGACGGCAGTGCTTTTGATCCGGAACTCACTATTGACCAGAGAGGGGTCAACCGGGTTATCGATAGTAATAATGACTTGAGCGTCCGTATTGACATGGGCGCTTTTGAAACAGAAGGAATTCAGGGGAGTGCAGACCTGACCGTCAAATGGCAGGCAACCAATGTGGGTACTTCAGGTACGACCGCATCACTCCCCTCCCATGCCAATTTTATCGATGAGTTTAACCCGGTCATTGTCGAAATCTGGGTCAGCATCAGCAATTCCGCGAGCTATGGTCTGGTATCAGCCCAGGTCGACTTCAGTTTTGATGCAACGTATCTGACGGCAGACTCCATTGTGTATGGCCCTGGTTTTACATTAAGCCAGACTGGCAGTATCAACAATGAAACGGGAACCATTACAGGCCTGGGAGCGACAACAGACCAGCCAGAATATGGCGCTGAAACACTGGTCCTGCTGGCGCGCGTCCGCCTGACCGTCAAACAGATCCCCTTAAATGCCGAGGAAGAATACATTCATCCCGTCGCTGATCTGAACTTTCAGATCTCAAACAGTATCCTGACCTCCTCCCAGGGTGATGCGACGGTGACCGAAGGTTCTGATGTTAATTTAACACTGGTTCCGGCGCTGTACGACCTGAATGATGATGGAAACGTTAACTACCGCGATCTGATTACTTTTGTGGGAGTTTATAACAATACTACCGGAGCCCCCGACACAGGTAATACATGGGCTGCCGACTTTGACCGTTCGGGTAAAGTGGATTACCGCGACCTGATCCTGCTGGTGAGCAATTACGGGAAAGTACAGGGAAGTGGAAGTTTACTGGTTTATCCATCAAATTATTCAGAAGTCTGGCAACAGGAGTTCCTGCTGACATCACTGACCAATCCAGAGGGATCAGAAACTCCCCCCCTCACCACAGAAGAAGTCGAGCCGGTACTCGAAGCAGCAAAACAGCAACTCTTTGAGGTGTACGATGATTCTGCGATTGAAACTTTGTCCGATGTGAAAATCGAGATGGTAGAACTGCCTCAGAACCAGTTGGCCAAAGCAGACACAGCAAACAACACGATTTACCTGGATATCAATGCGGCAGGCTGGGGCTGGTTTGTTGACCAGAGCCCGCTGTTGAATGAAGAGTTTGATGCGACAGCAGCAGGAATATTCGAAGCAAAATTGTTCAGTAACGCCTCGGGACACATCGATTTATTGACTGTCCTCCTGCATGAACTGAATCATCTGCTCGGTCATGAACACTCGACTGAGAGTCCATTGATGCAGCCTGAATTGAATCCTGGAGAACGCAAACTCCATTTAAATACAGAACTTGAAGAGACAGATGACTTTTTCGGCGGCTACCTGTCTACTGAATTCCAGGGTATCAACTGAACAGTGAAATAACTTGGGAAACTCACTTAACTATTGTGAGAAATTTTGGTTTCAGACGTCCAGAACGTAACAGATCACTCTCTGGCAACGGTCACAGCCGCTAAAACCAGCACGAACGGCCTGTTTTCAATTGAACTTTTTTATCTTTTACTTGACATACATCGTTTTGCTGCTGCACAATCTATCTTGAATTTACCCATTTTAACAGATAAGCAGGTTTGTCGATTTTCGTCAACCGTGCTCGCGGTGATCTGCAATATGTAAACTACTGCGTCAGCTAGTTCTAAATAATTATAAATACAAGAGTTACAAATACTCTTTCAACACACGCGACTCGCTGAAACAGGACCTCCTGTATCAGCATGATATGGAAAGATGCCAATGATGTTTATGAGAACTAAACGTCGTCCCCAGCCTGGTCGAATCAGTACTTTTCTCAATCAGCTCCTCAAAGGACGCAGTAAACGATTAAGAAATCAACGCGTGTATTCATTGACCAACTCTTATTCAACAGTAGAGTGCCTTGAAGACAGGACACTGTTATCAGCGGGGAATAGCCTGCCACCAGGAAGTGGTTATGGCACCACTGACGACGGACGCGCGGTCCCCCCCCCCACAGTTCTGGTTTCCCCGTTAACCGATGCAGAACAACAGGCAGCGACACCTACCCCGGAAGAAGATAAGGAATTAAGCAGTAAGGATCAGGGACAGGTTGATAATCCCGTTGACTATCTTTCTTTTGCCACGAATGAAAATGAAACGATCGGCACCTCTGGCTCGAATGATAATATCACCAACGCGGAAGTGATTGCCGGCTTTGGAACAGGTCTTGACGACGATCCGGAAGTCGATCTGGCCGGTTTCCTGGCTAATGCTGCAACACAGACCTATCCTGCCGGTTTCTTCCCTGAAGATGATGGTTCGATTACTCTGGCGAATGATTTGAATCTGGGTTCGGGTGGTCAAATCCAGATTCTGGGGAACACCATTGGCAATGGTCCACATGGCAGTAGTGGAACGGGAACAGGTGACTACGATTTTTATCGAATCGCCGGACTGCAGGCTGGAGAGCGTTTAACAATTTCCGCAGTAGATGCGACTCAGTTTTCTGGTTTGGATCCCGTGGTTGCTATTTACAGCAGTTCCGGTACGCTGCTCGCCAGTGACGATGATAGTGGAAACTTCCTCGATAGTTTCCTCACCTTTACCGCACCCCTTGATGGAGATTATTATCTCATGGTCGGGGGCTATAATACAGGCTATGGCATCGGTTTTCCCGATGATCCCTTTGACCCTGCCAGTGGTAGTGGAGTAGGTGCGAATGCAAGTTCCGAAGGGACCTACAATCTCACTGTCAGCCTGAACGCCACAGACATCGATTATTACGCGGTCGACCTCGAAGCGGGTGATATTCTGGGGGCCAATGTCTTCGGTGCCGGTCAAACGATCTCATTGTATGGTCCTTCAGGAACTTTACTTTTCGAATCATCCCGTTTTCTGGAAGATCTCTATCCTGACGACAGTCCTTTACCCGGAGACGGTAATGCTTCCGGTTCCATCGTCGCTGCGACTGCGGGAAGATATTACGTGGCTGTTACGGGCGTTTATGGGACGTATGATCTCGAATTAAGAGCATTCCGTCCGGCGCTGGAAACGCAACTGGTTGATACCGCTGCGGTTCAAACACTCTATGTGGACTTTGACGGTGCGACCGTAGACCCATCCATCTTCAACGACTTTTTACCTTCCTCAGACGCGAACCTCTCTCCCCTCAGTTCATTTCTCGCCAACTGGGGACTGTCAGCCGCAGATGAAAATGCCGTGATCGATGCGATTATGGCCACGGTCGAAGAAAACTTCGCTGTGATTGGCGCAAACGGAAATAATGGGAACTTTTTTGATCCGGTAACTGGTGCTGTCATCGGTAACCCGGGCGATTATGGCATTCGGATCTTGAACAGCCGTGATAATCCGGGACTGGATGAGTTTAATACACCCAATCTCAGTCGTGTGATCGTCGGTGGTACGATCAATGAACTGGGAATCAGTACCATCGGGATCGCGGAATCAATCGACGTCGGAAATTTTGACACGACAGAATCAGCCGTCGTTCTGCTTGATTTACTCAGCAGTACCAACCCGATCGTTGCTGATTCATTGAATAATATTATCCGTAACTTTTCTTCCACGATTACGGATCTGATTGGAGTTGCAGTAGGTAATATTGTCACTCATGAAGCGGGACACTTTTTCGGGCTGTGGCATACAGATAACTTTAATTCCTCCTCGCAGATTATTGATCAGGGGGGAAACATTGGTAATATCATTGGCCTGGGTGCGGATGGCTTCTTCGGCACCGGAGATGACACCAATGTGAATTTCGGAACGGATTTTCTGACATCATCATTCTCTGGCCTGCAGGACAGTATCAACACGCTCGCATTTGGTTTATCTACCGCTGCGAACTATGGTCTGGACTTTGGTGATGCTCCCACTCAATACCCGACATTACTTACCGATGATGGTGCCCGCCACAATCTCGAAGGGGGCCTGACTCTGGGTGCCTCTGTCGACTACGAAGCCGATGGTCTGCCCAGTCTTGACGCATCCGGTGATGGCCTCGATGATGACGGCGTGGTCTTTCTGGATCCAGATGACAACGTCACCACAGGCATTTCTGCCAGTGATGTCTTCGCAACAATCGAAGTCACCGTTTCCGGAGATGGCTATCTGCAGGGCTGGATCGACTTTAACGGAGACGGCGCCTGGGATGCCAGCGAGCAGATCGTTACAGATGTCTTCGTCACAGCTGGTGTTAACACCATTTCATTTGCAGTTCCCACGGGATCTGACTTCGTCGTTGGAGAAACTTATGCCCGCTTCCGTTTAAGTTCAGAGGCAGGTATCGGCGTAACGGGACTGGCCCCGGATGGGGAAGTCGAAGATTACGAGATCACACTGACAGAATCTCGTCTTGGTACCATTGTTTTCGATTCTGCGACCTATGATTCAGGAGATCTGATCACAATCACCGTGACCGATGGCGACCTGTTTGGTGCAGCCACCGTCAATGTGACTGTCACATCCACTGGCGGCGATTCGGAAACCGTTGTGCTGACAGAAACCGGCTATGGCACTTTCGTAGGAACCATTATCTCATCACCGGGAACGCGTGTTGCCGGGAACGGTGTACTCGAAGTTGTCTTCGGCGAAACGATCACCGCCGCTTACGCAGATGCCGACACCGGAGAAGGACAGCCGGGTAACTTCCTGGGTGAATTTATCTCGGCAGGGTTATTAAACAGTCCACGTGGATTGATTTTCATGTTAAGCCCCAATGGGGATGAAAACCTCTTTGTCAGCAATGGATATGAAGATTCGGATGGTACAGACCATACGGTAAAGCGATTCGATGGTGAAACCGGAGAATTCATTGATGACTACATCGAGTCAGGAGGAGTGGACGTTCCTAATGGGCTGGTTTTTGATGACAATTATCTCTATATAACCAGTTCAGGATCTGGAGAAGTTATCCGCTACGACCGATTTACAGATGATGCACCAGATCCTTTTATCGGCCCTTTGGCTAATGGTGGGACTGGTACTACGTATCCAATAGGAATAAGTCCATTATCAAAACCTGGTTCCATTGTCAGAGATCCCGTAAGCGGTCACTTCTATGTCGCCGACATTGGTTTCACAAGAGGACGTGTTTTAGAATATGATTCTGACGGTACTTTTCTCCAAGAATTCGTCACCAGAGCAGAACTTAATAATGGTAATCCTTCCGGGACCAACACTCCTACAGGCTTGGCCTTCGATGAAGTCTCGAATACGCTTTTTGTCTCCAGCCTGGAGAGCAATGAAATTCTGCGATTTGATTTAAATGGAAATCCTACTTCAGCTGGACCGTTTATCGCTGCAGGAACAAACGGCCTGGCAAATCCCCGGGGATTAGCGATCGGGCCTGACGGAAATCTCTATGTTGCCAATGGTACCACAGAAGGTATTCTGCGATTTGATATCGACACAGGTCAACCGGTTGAATCTGGCAATTATACTTTCGGAGAGACTATCCAACTTCCATATAGTTTGACCTTTGGTCCGGATAACAACCTGTATGTTGTGGATACTGACCTGGGCACAGTTTTAAAATTTGCTGGCCCGCTGGGAACGTCCACTCCGGAAATCATTACTGCTACCGCATTGATTGTTGCCAGCAATGGAGTTGACTTTGGTGATGCTCCGGAATCCTTCCCGAACGATATTGGCGATCCGGACGGTGAAGGGGCACAGCATGCCATTAACGATAACGGCCTGCACCTGGGTGCGGGCGTCTCAGTTGATACAGACGGTAAGGGATCACCGGGAGCGAACCTGGATACATTCGATGACGGAATCCTGTTGAACCCGGTGATTGCCGGTGATACGGCTTCCACTGTCACGATTATTTCGTCCGGCAGTGGTTTCATTGATGCCTGGATGGACTTCAATGGGGATGGTGACTGGGATGATCCCGGCGAGAAAATCCTGAGCAGCCATGCAGTCGTCGCTGGTGCCAACTCTGTTTCATTCGACGTCCCCGCCACTGTGGGAGCAGTAGCTAATATTGCCGCCCGCTTCCGACTGAGTTCCGCTGGTGGTTTATCAACCACGGGGAAAGCAGCCGATGGGGAAGTGGAAGACTACCTGGTCTCAGTATTGCCGCAAGGTGTCACCAGTTTACTGCCCGACCCGAATCGTCCGGGACAGACGGCCCTGTTCATTACCGGGACGCAGGGTCATGACAATATCTTTGTTTCCCAGACTTCGGGCACAAATATTGTTATGGTGCGAATCAACGGCGTCAACCATGGCGAATTCGCTCCCACGGGTGGCGTTTATATCTGGGGGCTGGCCGGAAATGATACCATCATTGCTGACGACACCTTCTATAACCGGGAAACGATGATCTTCGGTGGTCTGGGGAACGACTTCCTGCAGGGCGGCCGGGGAAATGATGTCCTGGTTGGCGGCGACGGAAATGATACCCTGGAAGGCGGTCCTGATGGATTCGATATTCTGATCGGCGGTTATGGTTCTGACTTTATTCGCGGCCATCACGAACAGGTTCATACGAACTACGGTTCCAACGGTGACATCCTGATTGGTGGTGCTACGGTTTACGATAACGGCCTGGCCCAGTTGTTCGGTATCTAC
>NZ_CAXAVM010000178.1:0-14647 GCF_963972345.1 uncultured Gimesia sp.
TTTCAGTGCACTGTAAACTGGTCACGCGCGCGACTCAGTTAGGTGCTTATTCTGGGTGGCGGCAAGGGGGAGTCAAGTCGAATTTATTCAGTGGGTGTTTCAACAGATGGGTGACGTTTTGAGGAGGAAAACAGGGGCAGGGCAGGAGGAAGTTGACTCCCGGAGGACTCAGCGTGCGAGAGTAATGCTACCGGGACTCTGGGATCGCTGTAATTTTAGACGGAACATTGTAGAATAACGGACCACTTACCAGTCCTGGCTCAGTTTGCCGATCAGATCAATCACGAGTTTTTCGGTTATCTCAAGCCCGATCAGAAAACGTGGTTCGTGAGGTTACTTCAGATCATTGTTTACGGACACGTGTGGCAAGACCTGCGAGTCAAATGAGTTCAACTCAATACTTGAAACGGAGCTATTATGAACGCAGAAAATACACAGGTCATACAGCAATGCACACGCGAAGCGCTGGCCGGGGAACTTACCTTTCCTGAGATCCTGGGTAAGCTTGCCCACATCGGAATCGAGCGTTACCACGCCGACTACAGTCGTCAGGAAATCACCTACTATTTGCCGGATGGCGATTCAGTAGTCATCGCCACGCCTCATCCTTCTCATCCTACGGCCACCGAATTTTCGGCTCCCGCCGTTGAGGCCGCTGTTCAGCAGAGTCAGCGGAACGAGCACACGTACCTCGATTTCATCCTGAAAACGATGTCCGCTGGGTGTGTGGGGTATTTCGTTCAAATCACCGGCCGACGCGTCATCTATTTTGGACGCACTGGAGAATCCCATATAGAGCATTTCCCGCCCGCGCCGATCAGCGTGTGAAGCATCCATGCCTGACATCCCTTCAGGAAATGCTTTTCTGAATTCCCTAAGCGTGCACAGCTTAACACGAATTCAAACTTTTCTCCTATTGACAATTCAGGAAAAACAAACGGCACAGAAAAGCTGAACTGGTCCCGGGCAAGTGCCCTGACTTTTTTTGACTTCCCGTCGTTCGCATAAGATATTATAAATCTCCTAAATCAACCAACCTGAAAGGTCGATTCAGCCATTGTATTTTAAGTATCTGCCTGGGATTGATTCGACAAACTCTGGGATGGCAGACTTGCAGGCGTCGAATGAGATGTGAAAGGTTTGATTCCCTCTCATTCGGCTCTTCAATCATCCGTTGAGTTTCAGCGCCAACATCGAGAGCAAAAAAGAACGTGAGTTCTGCAGAATTCGACCTGGCCAGCCAGATAGCGCGATTTACTGCTTCCAGGGAGGCAGTCTAAACTTCTTCGGAAACGAGGTGATCTCCTGATGACAGGTCAACACCCACAAGAATATTTTTGAATCGATGCATAATTTCTGATCTACTCCTGACTGATCTATTTGAGCACAATAAACAGGTAATGAATTGCAGGATCAATATCGTACCAATACGAGAGCTAATTTCAGAATCCAACATTAATGAACAATTCACGATTTTATTTGTTGAATTACTGTTAGGATAAAGTCGTAATTTCTGATAGGGGAATTCCTGAGGTTGGCAGGGAGTTGTCATAAAGCGGTCGTTACAAATTCTGGTTGCTGGACGAGTACGAACGGGCCGGTTAGAATCGAAGTGTTCTGCCTGACTGTTTTTCAACAACTTGACTGAGAGGCTGCGATGGAGATTCAACAGCTTCAGGAAATAATGCAGCAACTCCGATTCACTTCCGATTTGTCCGCAGGAGAGCAACAGCAGTTGGCTGCCATTTCCCGTTTTGAGGATTTTTCCCGCAACGAGACGGTCTTTACCGAAGGCACAGAGCATCCGAATCTATATATCATTCTCAGCGGTCGCGTTGAGATCTGCATGACCATTCCTGCACGTGGCTGTTTACCCGTTTTGACATTGGAAGAAGGCGATCTGCTCGGCTGGTCGTCCCTTCTCAAGCAGGGGGAGATGACCGCGACCGTGGTTGCTGTGGAACAGACTCGCGTGATTGCCATCGACGCAGCAGCGCTGGCGCAAGTTTGCGAGCAGGATCATGATATCGGTTACCAGATCATGCGGCGGATGTCATTGGCGTTATCTCAGCGGCTGGTTGCCAGTCGTCTACAGGTGCTCGACATGTATGCTGTTTCTGATGAAGCACATACTCTGAAGCAGGGAGGTACCCATGAATGATTCCGTGCAGTCGGTCGATCCTGAAACCTGTTTTTTAACACTGGATGAATTTGCCAGGCTTTTTGAGGTGCTGATTTCCCGTGGTTACGAGGTGATTGGTCCTACGATCGATCAGGAAGCCATTGTGTATGGTCAACTCTCATCAATTGATGATTTGCCCCGTGGCTGGACTGATCAACAGGAACCCGGAAAATACCGCCTGGTGAGACGCGATGATAATGCGCTCTTTGGTTATGTGGTTGGCCCGAGTTCCTGGAAGAAGCAGCTGTTTCCGCCGGTCAGCACACTGGCGAGAGCTGATCGAACGGAAGAGGGCTGGCAGTTTCAGGAAGCGAAAGAAGAAACACCCCGCTATGCGTTTCTGGGAGTTCGAGCCTGTGAACTGGCTGCGATGAAAATACAGGATCGTGTTTTCACGGGGGGACCTTATGTTGATTCGATTTATGAGCAGCGTCGCAGTCAGGCGCTGGTCATCGCCGTGAACTGCACGCAGGCCGCTTCGACCTGTTTTTGCACTTCCATGGAAACGGGGCCTCGCTGCAAAGCGGGTTTTGATCTGGCGCTGACCGAATTGCCCGATGGTTTCCTGGTTGAGGTGGCAACTGCTGCCGGTGCGGAGATTCTGTCGGATCTGCAAACCATGAAAGTCTCGCCGGAACAGGATACACAGGCAAACGCGGCGCGACAGCAGGCTGTTGACCAGATCGAACGAAGATTTGATACGACGGATATCAAAGACCTGCTGATGTCCAATCTGGAACATCCCCGGTGGGATGATGTGGCAGAGCGCTGTCTGTCCTGCACGAACTGTACGATGGTCTGTCCGACCTGTTTCTGCAGTTCGGTTGAAGAAGTCAGCGATCTGACGGGAGATCATGTGGAACGGCAACGACAGTGGGACTCCTGTTTTAATCTGGATTTCAGTTATATGAACGGGGGGCTGGTCCGAAACAGCATTCGCAATCGTTATCGGCAGTGGTTAACCCATAAACTGGCGACCTGGATTGATCAGTTCGGTACATCAGGGTGCGTTGGTTGTGGCCGCTGTATTACCTGGTGTCCGGTCGGCATCGATCTGACACAGGAAGTGAACGCGATTCGGGAATCGGAGTCATGAATTCGACAGTCGGAAAGCAGGCTGAGAAATCAGACAGCATCTGGGTAGCGAAAACGGCAGTGATTCATGAGATCGCTGCTGAAGTCAGCGGGGTGGCCACGTATCAGCTGTCGCTGAGAGATGCTGCCGCTGCGCAGTCTTATCGTTTTGAACCGGGGCAGTTTAATATGCTGTATATTCCCGGTGCGGGCGAATCGGCGATTTCGATGAGCGGTGATCCTGCTGACTGTGGGACCCTGGCTCATACCATTCGTTTGGCCGGCAATGTGACGCGCAGTATCGCTGCGTTGAAAGTGGGTGATACCCTGGGGCTGCGAGGTCCGTTTGGTACAAGCTGGCCGCGCGAGGATTGTCGGGGAAAAAATGTGATTCTGGTGGCCGGGGGAATTGGCCTGCCCCCTTTGCGTCCCTTCATTTATCAGCTGCTGGCCCAGAGAGACGAGTATGGGAGTCTGCATTTATTGTACGGCGCACGCACACCCGAGATGCGGGTCTACACGCGGGAGTATGATCGGTGGAGAGCAGAGGGGCTGGAGATCAGAGAAACCGTTGATCGGTCGAGTCCCGGTTGGCGCGGGAATGTGGGAGTTGTGCCTCAGTTGCTGGAGCGGCTCACCGGATTTGATCCTGCGGAGACGATCCTGTTGATCTGTGGTCCGGATCTGATGATGCGTTTTACTGCCCGTGCTGCGCTTCAGCGGGGAATGACCAGCGAGCAGATCTGGGTTTCGACCGAACGGAATATGCAGTGCGCGGTGGGTTTGTGTGGACACTGTCAGCTGGGGCCGGAATTCATCTGCAAGGATGGGCCGGTCTTTCGCTACGATCAGATTTCCCCCTATTTAAAAGTGGAAGGACTCTGAACGTGGAAAAACCCAGACTGGCCGTTTTCAAATTTGCTTCCTGTGATGGCTGTCAGCTCTCCCTGCTGGATGCCGAGGATCAGCTGTTGTCCGTCGCCGATGCCTTAGAGATCGTCTATTTCCCCGAGGCCACGAGTCGTATGGAAGCAGGCCCGTATGATATTGCACTGATTGAAGGATCGATTTCTACGCCCCACGATGCAGCCCGGATCCAGCAGGTTCGCAGAGATTCCCGCTTTCTGATGACCATCGGTGCCTGCGCGACCTCTGGTGGAATTCAGGCGTTGAGAAACGGAGCCGATTCTGCTGAGTTCATGCGGGCTGTGTATGCCAGTCCCGGATACATTGAGGTGTTAGATCAGTCAACACCCATCGCAGATCATGTAACCGTCGACTTCGAATTGCGAGGCTGCCCGATCAATCAATATCAGCTGATTGAAGTGATTCAGTCGCTGCTGGCAGGACGGACGCCACGCACCCCCGGACACAGTGTCTGCCTGGATTGTAAACGCCGTGGTACGGTCTGCATCACAGTGGCACAGGGAATTGCCTGCCTGGGCCCCGTGACCCAGTCAGGATGTAATGCACTTTGTCCGAGCTACAACCGGGGTTGTTACGGCTGCTTCGGACCAGCCTCGCAATCCAACCTGGTGAGCCTGACATCACAAATGGAGCAGGACGGTGCCTCGAAGCAGGAAATTTCCAACAGTCTCCAGAATTTCAACAACAATGCACCTGCCTTTCGCGAGGAAAGCCGACGTTTACTGGATCGAAACGGGGAGCCATACTGATGGGTGACCGCAAGATCAAAGTGGAAACATTGACCCGTGTGGAGGGAGAAGGGGGGCTGTTCATCCGCATGAGTGGTGACACGATCGAAGAAGTCCGCCTGGAAATTTACGAACCGCCCCGTCTGTTTGAAGCCTTGTTGCGGGGACGACCTCTCGAAGACACGCCGGATATCACCGCGCGAATCTGTGGCATCTGTCCGGTGGCATACCAGATGAGTAGCGTGCATGCTCTCGAAGCTGCATTGGAAGTAACCGTTTCCCCAGAGATTCGGCGTCTGCGTCGGCTGTTATATTGTGGTGAATGGATTGAAAGTCATGGCTTGCATATGCATTTACTGCATGCCCCGGATTTTCTGGGTTTTGAGAGCGGGCTGGAGATGGCGAAGCAGTTTCCCGAAGAGGTCAATCGTGGGCTGAGGCTGAAAAAACATGGCAATCAGCTGGTCGACCTGCTGGGGGGGAGGGCCATTCATCCGGTGAATGTCTGCGTGGGTGGTTTCTATCGAATTCCCAATCGGAATGAATTTCAGAAACTGATCCCGGATTTTGAATGGGGCCTGAACGCTGCGATGGAAACCACACGCTGGGTGGCTGGTTTTGATTTTCCGGAAATGGAATCGGATTGCGAATTCATATCGCTGTCTCACCCGGATGAATATCCCATGAATGACGGCGTGATGAAATCCAGCCTTGGAGACGTGATTGAAGTTGATCAGTACGAAGCGGAGTTTGAAGAGCGGCAGGTGCCACACTCGACTGCTCTGCAGGCTTTTCGTAAGTCAACGGGACGCCCTTATCTGCTCGGGCCGTTATCGCGTATCAATTTGAATCGGCAGCAACTGTTTCCGCAGGCGCGAAAGCTGGCAGACGAAATCGGATGGGAACCGGTCTGTCGCAATCCGCACAAAGCGATTATTGCGCGAGGCCTGGAAATCGTTCACGCGTATGAAGAAGCGTTGTCGATTCTGCGTGATCAACATCCTGCAGGCAAACCACGGGAATCGTATTCCCCGCAGGCAGGGATCGGTAAGTCTGCGACCGAAGCTCCCCGGGGTACGCTTTATCATCGCTATGAGATTGACGATCAAGGAAAAATCATTGAGGCCTGTATTGTCCCGCCGACGTCTCAGAATCAGGCACAAATTGAAGTCGACCTCAAACACCTGGTGACAGAGTCAGCTGGTCAGGAAGATGCAGAACTCGGGCGAAAATGCGAAAACCTGGTAAGAGCCTATGATCCCTGTATCAGTTGTTCAACTCATTTTCTCAAAGTCACAATTGACCGTCACTGAGAGACAGCAGAAAGGAAGAGAGATTGAGAAACGGGGTACAGATCATGGTCGCTGGGATTGGCAGTCCGCATGGTGACGATCAGGCGGGCTGGGAGATGGCCAGGGAGATTGAGCGGCGCAAGTACTCTCACGTGAGTGTGAAACTGGCGCGGACACCCGCTGATTTACTGGACTGGATCGAACCTGGGCGGGACCTGCTGATTTGTGATGCCTGCCAGGGAGCCGGTGAACCGGGAAGTATTCATCAATGGGAATGGCCTTGCGGTCAGCTGGATGAGATTCGCTGGTCGGGGACGCACCAGATGTCTTTAACGGGTGTGCTTGCGCTGGCAGAACAGTTGGGGAGGCTCCCGCAGCATGTTCGGATCTGGGCCATAGAACTGCATTCAAATCATTCCGGAGAGAGTTTATCAGCAGCGGTACAGGCAAGGGTATTCGCTGCGGTCGAAGCCATGTGTGAGGATATCAGCAACTCTGTCAGTCAGGGGGAGATTGAACATGCATGAACGGTCCCTGGTTCAGAATCTGTTAAAGCAGGTCAGACAAATCGTCGAGGCGCAGGGGGGCGGCCGAGTTTCTGAAATCTGCGTGCAGGCAGGTGACCTGTCGGGAGTCGAACCGCTGTTATTTGCAGCCGCGTTTGAGGAGATGGTCGTGGATGTCTTTTCTGTGGAATGCCGGTTGAAACTGGATCTGGTCCCTGTCACTGCGGTTTGTACTCACTGTCAACATGAGTTTGAAGTCCTCGATTTTCAGTTTCACTGTCCTGAATGCGGGAGCGGGACCGTTGACGTCATTCAGGGTGATGATCTGCAGCTGATCAGTGTTACGCTGGAAACAATCGATTCGCGCGAAGGAGTCTCTTCATGAGTCGGCAAACGATCATCGTCAAACGCGATCTGCAAGCAGATCAAAAGGCCGATGCCGAGGCGGAACGAAAGCGTCTTGGCCACCGGGGCACTCTGGTTGTGAATCTGCTGTCATCGCCGGGATCGGGAAAAACGAGTTTACTGGAGGCGACGGCACGGCAGTTTGCTGGTCGCCGTTCGATGGCTGTTCTGGTGGGTGATCTGGAAACCGACCGCGATGCGCAGCGGCTGGCCCCCCTGGTTCCGGTCGCGCAGCTGACGACCGGAGGAGCCTGTCACCTGGAACTGCCGCTGGTGCAGCGGGGTTTGACCGCGCTGGGTGATCCTGCAGTCGATTTTCTGTTTATCGAGAATGTGGGAAACCTGGTCTGTCCCGCTTCGCATGATCTGGCAGAGCATCTGCGTGTCGTTCTGCTCAGCACGACGGAAGGGGACGATAAGCCGGGAAAGTATCCCAAAATGTTCCGCACCAGTCAGTCCATGCTGATTACGAAACTGGATTTATTACCGCACGTACCATTTTCTGTGGAAGCAGTGACTGCAGATGCCCAGAGAATTCAACCGGCACTGAAGGTCATTCCCTGTTGTTCCCTGGCAGGAAGCGGTATTCAGGAATGGTGTGATTTCCTGGAAGAACAACATCAACTTCAACTGGCAGCATACCATGAACCCGCGGACAATTGTTGAGAGTGCAGAACCGACAATCGCGATCAAGATCACGTTGAGTGGTCGCGTCCAGGGGATCGGATTGCGGCCTGCGGTCGCGCGGCGCGCCTGTCAATTGCGACTCGCAGGTTCTATCTGTAATACGACAGAGGGGATTGAACTGCTGATTGAAGGTCCCCCAAAAGTCGTGCAGGAATTCGAGCAGAACCTGGAAGCCTACCTGCCTGTTGAAACGGTGATTCAACGGAAAACCAGGGAAACCACGGTGAATCGCGGAGGGAAACAGTTTGAAATCATCGAAAAAAAGACCAGTGGTTCCCTTGCTGTCTGCGTTCCGCCGGATAACGCCGTCTGTCAGGATTGCCTGGCTGAAGTCGCTGATCCAGCGGATCACCGGTTCGGCTATGCTTTCACCAGTTGTACGCAATGTGGTCCCCGGTATTCCCTGTTGCATTCGCTACCTTATGAACGATCGCAAACTGGCATGTCAGATTTCGGTCTCTGTTCCCGCTGCCAGGGAGAATATGATTCGCCCGTTGATCGCCGTTTTCATGCCCAGACAATTGCCTGTCCCAAGTGTGGTCCCCAGGTCTGGAGTACCAATGCTGCGGGCGAAGTTACTGGAACAGATACCGAGGCAATCCAGGGTGCTACCCGCGCACTGCAGCAGGGTGAGACCATTGGACTGAAAGGACTGGGCGGCTATCAACTGCTGGTTGATGCTACCAGTGAATCAGCCGTTCAAGTGTTAAGAGAGAAGAAACACCGCCCGGGGAAACCACTGGCAGTAATGGTGACAGACCTCGCTGCGGCCCGCGAGCTGGCTGTGATGAATGATACGGAGGCAGCGGCGCTGGCAAGTCCCGCGGCTCCGATTGTGCTGCTCCAGGCTCGCAAGGATTCACCGATTGCCGGTAACGTGAATTCCGGCTTAAATACACTGGGAGTGATGCTGCCCACGACAGCGTTACACTGGTTACTACTGCAGCAATGCGATTTTCCACTGGTGGTCAGCAGCGCCAACCGGGAGGGAGAACCGCTGTATTATCAGGATCGAAGTCTCTCAGAGCAAATCAGCGGGCTGGCAGACTGCTGGCTGGAACATGATCGTCCGATCGAGCGGCCCGTCGATGACAGTGTCGTCCGCTGGATGGCTGGCCGCCTGGTAACCATTCGGCTGGCGCGGGGGCTGGCTCCCTTGTCTCTGGACCTGGAACATCCTCGACCTGTTATTGCACTGGGGGGACATCAGAAAGTAGCCGTTGCCTTACATAATGGATCTCAATCTGTTCTTGCACCCCATATCGGGGATCTGGAAAGCCTGGCTGCCTGCCAGCGTTACGAGGAGCAGCTGGAATCACTCAGGCAGTTGTATGATGTTTCACAGGCAGATTTCATCTGCGACGAGCATCCCGATTATTACACTTCGAACCGCAAGTCTCAACAAGGTTCACACGTTGAGAGAGTTCAGCATCATCATGCTCATATTGTGGCTGGAATGCTGGAACAGGGCTGGCTGGATCGACAGGTACTGGGAGTCGCCTTTGACGGGACCGGCTGGGGAGACGATCAGACCATCTGGGGGGGAGAGTTTTTACTGTCAACGGCGGCTGAATATACGAGGGCAGGCCATTTAAAACCATTCAGATTGCCGGGAGGAGAAGCAGCCGTCAAAGAGCCGTACCGTGTTGCTGTCTCCATACTCACAGAAACACTGGGACCAGAGGCTGCGTTGAGGACAGGAATGAAAGCAGAGCTGGTCAGACCTGTTTTGCAAATTGTGAAGTCAAACCGTATTTCACCGTTAACAACCAGTGTCGGGCGGTTGTTTGATGGAGTCGCGGCCCTGGTTCTGGGGATAACTCATTCTGAATATGAGGGACAGGCAGCGATGTTGCTGGAAGCGAGTTGCGAGCTGTCGGAAGAGGGCAGCTATGAGATGCCTCTATTACAGGAAACGCCGATTCAGCTGGACTGGCGGCCTTGTCTTACCGCGATTCTGCGAGACCAGGAAGCGGGTGTGTCACCAGGCCTGATTGCAATGCGGTTTCATCGTGGTCTGGCCCGGGGAACCGCACGGTTGTGTCGGCTGTTTTCCCGTCTGCCGGTCGTGTTGGGTGGAGGCGTATTTCAGAATCGCTGCCTGGTTGAACTTGTGGCGGAAGAACTGAAACAGCATAACCAACCACTGGGATTGCCAGGCAGGATCCCGCCTAACGATGGCGGTCTGGCAGCCGGTCAACTGGCAGTCACGATTGCCCGTTCAAAACAGAGGGGAAACGTTCCATGTGTTTAGGAATACCTGGTCAACTGGTTCGCTGGGTGGAGCGGGAGGGAATCTTTTCGCAGGCAGAGATCGAATTTGACGGCGTTCGCCGGATTGTGCATATGGCCTGTGTGACAGAGGCGGAAGTAGGGGATTATATTCTGGTCCATGCCGGGATTGCGATCAACCGGATTGATGAAGGGGAGGCGCAGCGGATTTTTGAGACCCTGGCGGAGTGGGGTGAAGATGAAGGCTGGCATGAAACTCTGCCTGAGGGGGGAGAGAACGAATCATGAAGTACCTGGATGAATATCGAGATCCAACAGCAGCACAGATGTTACTGGATGAAATTCGGCGTGTTTCCACCCGTTGCTGGACATTGATGGAAGTCTGTGGCGGGCAGACGCATGGGTTGTTACGCCATGGAATCGCTGCCGAGTTGCAGGGAACCGTTGAATTAATTCATGGTCCCGGCTGTCCGGTCTGTGTGACCGATCAGGCGGACATCGATTTTGCCTGTCAGCTGGCAGAGCAGCCTGATGTGATTGTGACCAGCTTCGGAGACATGTTGCGTGTGCCCGGCAGCCAGGGGTCTTTGCTGGATGCCCGGACCAGGGGGGGGCAGGTGAGGATTGTTTATTCGCCTCTGGATGCGGTAGAACTGGCACGCAAACAACCCGGAAAGCAGGTAGTATTTTTCGCAGTCGGATTTGAGACGACGGCACCTGCGACGGCGCTGGCAGTGAAGCAGGCCGCGCAGTATCAGCTCGATAATTTCAGTCTGATTGTATCGCATGTCCGGGTCCAACCTGCAATGGAGTCCTTGGTAGAAGCACCGGATAACCGGGTACAGGCTTTTCTGGCAGCAGGACATGTCTGCACGGTGATGGGATATGAATCCTACGGCCGGTTTGTGGATCGCTATCAACTGCCAGTTGTTGTGACCGGATTCGAACCGCTCGATTTACTGGAGGGGATTCTGGCTTGTGTCAGGCAACTGGAAGCAGGTGAATCGCGACTGGAGAATTGTTATTCCCGGGCTGTACAGGGGGCAGGTAATCGGTCAGCGCGGGATCTCGTGCATGCGATTTATCAGATATCAGATCGTCGCTGGCGGGGCTTTGGTCGCATTCCGGCAGGGGGCCTTTCACTGCAGGAGCAGTGGAAGAGGTTTGATGCACGCGTCCGTTTTTCGGATTGTGGTTTGCCGGTGATACTGAGTACTGAGTGCCGCAGCTTCGATGTGATGACCGGCCAACTCAAACCGCCCGACTGCCCGCATTTTGGTAAGCAGTGTAACCCCGAAACACCCCTGGGAGCCCCGATGGTCTCTTCGGAAGGCGCCTGTGCTGCCTACTATCGCTATGCGGGTGTCTGAAGAAAAATTAATCATTCCAGGTGACTGTGGAGTACGATGGAAAACCAACAGCAGAACATGACCGGCAGCTGGCAACTGAATTGTCCTGTTGAGATTCCGGCTGAAACAGACCGTGTGACGCTGGCACATGGTGAGGGAGGGAGACTGTCTCGCAAACTGATTCAGGAACGCATTGTTTCTGTTCTGAAAAATGAATGCCTGGAAGTCTCCGGTGATGCGGCCCGACTTCCGCGCATCGCGGGCTCGCTGGCGTTGACGACGGACAGTTTTGTTGTTTCTCCCCTGTTTTTTCCGGGGGGAGATATTGGCAGTCTCGCCGTGTATGGCACCGTCAACGATCTGGCAGTCAGCGGGGCACGTCCGCTCTGGCTCACACTCTCATTGATTATTGAAGAGGGGTTTCCCCTTCTGATTCTGGACCGCGTGCTGCAGAGTCTGGCTGAAGCAGCATCGAGTACGGCGGTCAAGATTGTGGCCGGTGATACGAAAGTGGTCCCCCGGGGCGCCGTTGACGGGCTGTTTATCAATACGGCAGGCGTCGGCGAGCTGACCGAACCTGTTCCTCCCGGTCCTGAGTTCCTGGCAGAGCACGATGAACTCGTTGTCAGTGGGCCCATCGGCCAGCATGGCATTGCGGTTCTGGCAGCACGCGAAGAATTGCAGTTTGATCCATTGCCCCACAGCGACTGTGGTTCTCTTTTGAAGGCGGTGGAACAGTTGCGGGGAGCACTCGGGGACCGGATTTGCTGCATACGGGATGCGACCCGGGGCGGTGTGGCCGCGGTGCTGCAGGAATGGGCAGAGTCCAGTGGATTGACACTGAGTATCGATGAACGTCGTGTGCCCGTCTCTCCCGGGGTGAGAGGCATGAGCGAATTACTGGGACTGGATCCACTGCATATTGCCAATGAAGGGACCATGCTGATCGCAGTCAGGCAGGGAGCCGGACACGAAGCCGTCTCCGTTTTACAGACACTCTCAAAGACAGCAGATGCCCGGGTGATCGGTATCGTCAAGGCCCGGGGAGTTGCCCCGGTGACAGTAAAACGGACGCTGGGACCCGAACAGCCTCTACACGACCCGCTGGGCAGTCCTCTACCACGAATCTGTTGACCTGCTTTGAGGGATCAGTTGTGGTTCAACTGCGGTCAATGGTAAACCGGAGGTTCAAAGCCTGTGATGTATCTCGCAGAAGTCGCTCGTGTTCCTGGGTATGGAGTGAGTGATTATAATAAGTTTCCATGGCTGCCAGAATCTCTCGTCGACTGACAATCCCCAGCAGAATACCGTTTTGTACGACAGGCAGATGGCGCAGGCGGTGGTTGACAAAGATGGAAACGATCGAGAACAGTTCCGTTTCGGGAGTGATACAGATGGGATGTGAACTCATGATGGTTTTCACCGTCTGTGCCGGGCTGGGGTTGCCGAAGAACAGCTCATTTGAGAGAGCAGACAGGCAGTCCCGTTCGGAAACAAAGCCGACGAGAACAGGTTTCTGATCCTGTTGATCGACAACGGGTGCATTCGAGATCTTGTGTTTTAATAGAAACCGAATGACTTCTGTCAACGTCATATCCTGGGTTACAACTTCTACATGCTGATTCATGAAATCATCGGCGCATGGTAGCTTCTGTGGGTCATTCATCGTTCTTTATCTCCTGTATAAGTAATCGGGATGAATTTCAGGAAAATCATTCTGTTTCTTTCAAGGCCTCAAATCCGGTAACGACATCCAGTAGCTCCTCGGTGATGGCGGTCTGTCTGCGTTGATTGAATTCGGCCTGTAGATTGAGCAGGCGTTCTTTGATGTTTCGTTCTGCAGCCTGCATGGAGGCGATTCGGCTGGCATTTTCCCCCGCCAGAGATTCCGCGCAGGCACGAAACAGCGACACGAACAGGTACTGTTGAATCAGCCGAGATAATAATGTCTCGCGATTCATGGTATAGAGGGGGAGTGAGCGCGATGCGTTCGGGCTCTCCTGTTTTCGATGAAACTTCGTCGGGTCGACGGGCAGCAACTGTACGACATGCGGTTTATAGGTCGAAGCCGTTTCACGCTGATTGTAGAAAATATAGATTTCACTCAATCGTCGCTGGTGCCGCCACTGATCGATCTTGGCGAGCATTTCAGAGACCAGGGGAGCAATTCCTGTGGCTGAGCCCGGCAGGCTGAAGTCGAAATCAACAACATTGCCGGAATCCAGGGTTTTTCCCAGCATCCGCGAACCTGCCACCATCCAGGCCTGGTTTCGATTGTTTAACTCAGAGTCAACGAAATATTCTGCAGCATAGGTTTCCAGCTGTTCGTTGAACTGACCGCACATGCCCTGGTCGGAACCAAAGAGAATCATGCCGATTGTGCCCGCGGCTGGAGCGTCTGGCAATGTCGAGTGCGCCCTGGTCTTTGATAAAACCATTTCCAGTCCGCAGTAAACGGTATTAGAGTAGTCTTCCAGTGAATCGACTGCCTGTTCGTATTGCCGAATACTGACCGCGGCCAGCGTTTTCATCGTGCGCACCACCGACTCCAGATCCCTGGTGCTTTCGATGTTGCGTTTTAAGGTTTCAAAATCCTGCATAGGATCAGTCAGTTTCAGAAAGTGAATTTTGGGATTGCTGAATCAACTCGCTGACAGCATTCAGCACGGATTGCTGATCGGTCTCTGTAATGGTTTTGCCTGCGAGGATCTGCTCGCTTAAATCAGGAAAGTCATTACTGAGAATCCGCTGTACCTGATCTTCCAGTTGATGAATCTGGGACAGGCCTGTGTTGTCAAACGCACCACCAGCCATGCCGATCAATACGGATAACTGCTCAGGCACGGAAAGGGGATGGTATTGCGATTGCTTAAAGATTTCACGTACACGCCGCCCGCGTTCCAGGGTAGCCAGTGTTTCTGAATCCAGGCGGCTGCTGAATCGGGAAAAGGTTTCCAGTTCCTCAAACTGGCTGTACGACAGTCTTAAATCACCAGCGACAGCCCGGTAGGCGGGGAGTTGGGTTTTGCCTCCCACGCGGGAAACAGAGCGACCCACATCGACGGCAGGCAGAATTCCTTTCTGAAACAAATGCGGTGAAAGATAGATCTGGCCGTCGGTGATCGAGATTAAATTCGTCGGGATATAGGCAGACAGATTCTGCGCTTCTGTTTCGGCAACGGGTAACGCGGTTAGGGAGCCTCCGCCGAGCCGGTCCGCTAAATGCGTGGAGCGTTCCAGCAGACGTGAATGCAGGTAGAAGATG
>NZ_CAXAVM010000179.1:0-14493 GCF_963972345.1 uncultured Gimesia sp.
ACCATCACGCATAACATCATGATCTTGTAACTGACAAGACCTTTTCTACAGAGCACCTCAGTTTTAATATTCAGGAGCATATTCTAATGTACTGGTTTCTACGCCTGATGATCATCGGCTGTCTCTGCTGGAACGTCAGTCCTCTCTCGGCAGCCGGCCCGGATGCGGCAGAGCTAAAAGCGTCCCGCGACAAAGCCATCAACTTTCTGAAGAACTCGCAGAACGAAGACGGCACCTGGACCTTCAGTGAAGCGGCGGGCATCTCGGCTCTGGTTACCTCGGCCCTGATTGAATCAGGCGTCCCCTTGACCGATCCGACCGTAGACAAAGCATTAAAGAAACTGGTCTCATTCTGTCAGGAAGACGGGCGTATCTGCTCCGCCCGCAGTCAGCATTCCGGCTACGAAACAGCAGTTGCATTGATGGCATTACAGGATGCGAACCAGTCAGGCAAATACACTCCTCAGATCAAAAAAGCGGAACAGTTCCTCCGCAGTCTGCAGTTTGACGAAAGCAAAGATATCAAACCCAGCGACCTGGAATACGGCGGTGCAGGTTATGGCCCCGATGGAGGCCGTCCCGATCTTTCGAATACTGTCTTCATGATTGAAGCCCTCAAAGCCGCCGGCGCAAAAGCCGATGACCCCGATATTCAGAAAGCACTCATTTTCGTTTCCCGCTGTCAGAATCTTGAAAGCGAATTCAATACTTCTCCGGCCGCTGCCAAGATCAATGATGGCGGCTTCTATTACAACGTCTCTGCCGGCGGTGCTTCTCCTTCCGGGAAAAACAAGGACGGCGGCCTCCGCTCCTATGGAAGTATGACTTACGCCGGTCTCAAAAGCATGATCTACGCCGGGCTGACTCCTAAAGATCCACGCGTCAAGGCTGCCCTCGACTGGATTCAGAAAAACTACACCGTCGAAAACAATCCCGGCATGGGGGACAATGGCCTCTACTACTATTATCAGCTGTTTGCCAAAGCCCTCGACACCGCGGAACTGAAACAGGTCACGGACAGCAAAGGACAGAAACACGACTGGCGAAATGAACTTGCCAGTCACCTGTTCAAAGTCCAGCAGGAAAACGGCAGTTGGGTTAACTCCAAATCCAATCGCTGGTTTGAAGGCGACCCGAACCTGGTCACCGCTTACACGCTGCTGGCACTGAAAAACTGTGAAACCACACCTGCGGCTGACTGACAGTCAGTCCTTTGTACCAGGATTAGCCAGAGATCGCTGTCGCAGCCAGTCTGCGGCGCGATCCGGCCAGGTATCGACGTTTGAATCTTCCACGGGTCGCATCCCGTAACCATGACCGCCATTCTCATAAATATGGAGTTCGCCGGACACGCCATTTTTCTTTAAGGCAGTGTAGAACAGAATGCTGCTGATGGGCGTCGCATGGTCATTATGCGCGTGAATCATCAGCGTCGGAGGTGTGGTCTTATTAATCGTCAACACCTTATTCAGTTCGCCTGTGTTTTCGTCGACCAGCCGCCAGGGATAAATCAGCATACTGAAATCGGGGCGGCACGAAATCTCATCCACCTCGTCAGCCGCTGAATAAGCACGTTCTTCAAATCGGGTGGAAATCAAAGCCGCTGCCTGACCTCCGGCGGAAAAACCGATCACGCCGATCCGATCAGGCTTGATTCCCCATTCCGCAGCCCGTTTACGGACCAGGCTGACAGCACGCTGTCCATCCTGTAAAGGCCGCTCCGAACTGGGAGGCAGACTGGCGTCTGTCTGCGCACGAGGCTTCGGTTCCTTTGTGCGATAATGGGCAACGAACGCCGTGATCCCCAGAGAATTCAACCATTCAGCAGTTTCAGATCCCTCCTTGTCTGCCACGACATAGTTATATCCACCCCCTGGAAAAATCAGGACCGCAGTCCCGTTGCGTTTTTCTGCCGGTGGCTGAAACAGATTCAGTTGCGGGCGAGTGATTTCTTTGATGCGCGTGGCGGGTGGATTTTCGTTCGCCCGCCGATCCAGTTTGACGCCAGTCTCACGCGTGGTTTCGCCCGGCGCGTTCTGCTCCCAGAGATCAATCACGGCATCCGGCTCGCGTGCTTCAACCAGCGAGCAAAGGCTCAAACCAGCCACTAACAGGAATAACCATGTGTTGTTGAACCGTCTCATGTCAGTATCTCCTTGATGATGCGCGACGGTTCGACGCCCGTCAGTTTGAAATCTAATCCCTGATGCCTGTAAGTAAATCGTTCATGATCGATGCCCAGCAGGTGCAGCACAGTCGCATGCAGATCACGCACATGAACCGGGTTCTCGGCAACGTTGTAACTGAATTCATCGGTCGCACCGTAGGTCAGTCCCGCTTTGACGCCGCCTCCCGCCAGCCAGGTAGTAAAGCAACGAGGATGATGATCGCGGCCCCCTTCGGGACTGTCCCATTTTCCCTGTCCGGCCACACCGCGACCGAATTCGCCACCCCAGATCACCAGTGTCTCATCTAAAAGACCACGCTGTTTGAGATCTTTGACGAGTGCGGCACTCGCTTGATCGGTATCACGACAACGGGCGATGCACCATGAACTTAAACGACTGTGATGATCCCAGTCGGGATGAAATAACTGCACGAACCGCACGCCCCTTTCAATCAGACGCCGGGCCTGTACACAGTTGGCCGCATAACTTCCCGGCCGCCGTGAATCGGGGCCGTATAATTCAAACGTGGATTCCGGTTCGTCACTCAGATCATTCAGCTCGGGAATACTGGACTGCATCCGCCATGCCATTTCATATTGGCGAATTCGCGTTTCAATTTCCGGGTCGCCCGTCTGTTTCAGTCGCATCTGGTTCAGTTCCGAAATTCCGTTTAACATCCCCCGTCGGACACTGCGGGGCATGCCATTCGGGTCGCGCAGGTAGAGCACGGGCTCTTTCGCGTTTCTGAGTTTGACGCCCTGATATTGTGAAGGCAGAAATCCACTGCCCCAGTAATGATCGTACAATGGTTGATCGCTGGGACGCTTCATCTTCGAAATCAATACCAGGTAATCAGGCAGATTCTGATTTTCACTTCCCAGTCCATAGCTGCTCCAGGCACCTATTGAGGGTCTTCCCGGCAGTTGATGTCCGGTCAGAAATTTGGTCATCGCGGGAGCATGATTGATCTCATCAGTGACCATCGACTTGATGAAACAGAGCTCATCAGCGATTTCACCATGATAAGGCAGCCACTCACCCAATGTCGCACCACTCTCACCATACCGTTGAAACTTCGTGCGGGACGGCATGATCAGTTGCTTCTGATTGGCGGTCATCGTTGTCAGCCGCTGTCCGCCGCGAATACTGTCAGGCAGTTCCTTGCCTGCCCACTTCATCAGATTCGGTTTATGATCGAACAGCTCAATCTGAGAAGGGCCACCCGACTGAGTCAGAAAAATCACATTCTTCGTCCGCGGTGGATTGTGAGGCAGATCCGGCAGCCCGAGATTCTGTTTCGGTTCTGCGGTAGCCCGGCGCAAGTTTTCTAACAGGCTGAACGCCATCGCCCCCAGGCTGACGCCTGCTCCCCGCCCCAGGAAATAGCGGCGGGTCTCCTCAAGTGCTGTATTTTCAAATGGATTATTCATGGGTGATCGCCTCATCCAGATTAAAGACCATGCTGGCAACCACCATATAAGCGGCCAGTTCGTCAGGCGAAACTTTGTTGACGACAGGTGGCTGTCCACTGGAAATCAGCTTCAATGCTTCATCCTGATTGCGCTGATAAAATGTGAAAGACTGCTGCTGTTCCTGTTTCAAAACTTCTGATTCCTGCTGCTTAAGTGTTCGCGACAGAATATGCTGTGCGATGAAATCCAGACGTTCCTCTGTGGTTCTCTTCTGCTGAATCGCCGTGCGTGCCAGCTCTCGCGAAGATTCCAGCATGCTTTGATCATTGAGTAAAGTTAAAGCCTGCAGAGGTGTATTGGTTCGGCGGGGCTGTACTTCACAGACACGACGCTGTGCACTGTCAAACAGGAATGTGGGTGCACTGGAACGACGCCAGAATGCATACAGACTTCGTCGATACTGGGCTGCGCCCTGACTGGGTTCGTAGCGGAAACGCCCCATGAACATTTCGGTCCAGACACCGGGCGGTTGATAAGGCATCACGGGAGGCCCTCCCAGTGCCGGGTTGAGCAGACCACTGGCCTGCAGAGCCGCATCGCGAATCATCCAACTGGGCAAGCGAAAGCGAGCCCCCCGTGCCAGCAGACGATTTTCCGGATCACGTTCCAGCAGTTCTGCGGTGAGGCTGCTCTGCTGCTGATACGTGCGGCTGGTCACGATTAACCTGAGAATATGCTGCAGATCCCAATCATGCTCCATTAGTTCCACTGCCAGCCAGTCAAGAACCGCCGGATGAGTCGGTAGCTCCCCCTGCAGTCCAAAGTCACCAGGTGTACGTACCAGTCCCGTTCCAAAAGAGATCTGCCACAAGTGATTCACAACAACGCGCGCCGTTAACGGATTCTGTCGTGAGACCAGCCACTCTGCCAGGTCCAACCGGTCTTTCGTCTGTTCGGCTGGTAGAGGTAGAACCGCAGCGGGGACCGATCGTGTGACTTGTTTGCCGTGCTTGTCCCAGACGCCTCGTTCCAGCACAAATGTCTGGCGGGGTTCCTGACGTTCTGCCAGCACCATCACATTCAGCTCGCCGGCCCCTTTTTTCACTTGTGCCAGTTGTGCCTGGGCCTGATCCAGCTCTGTTTTACGCTGCTGATATAAATCATGATCTACCAGAAACTGATCCAGCAGCCGCTGCTTCAGTTTCGGTTCGAGTTTTTCCGGCTCCTTAAGATTTGCTGCAGCGAGCACCTCTAAAGGCATAGGCTCCAGTGAACGAACGGCAGGCCCAGGCTGATCGGTCAGCATCACTCGAAAGCGGCCGATATTCGCATCACCTTCTGTGGACCGATGCAGCATGACGAAGATCAGTTCTTCGCTTTCCTCTAACTGCAGGGGCTCTGCCAGTTCGAAGACGGCGACATGTTTCTGTTGCGCATCATGGGTTTCGGTCGTCCAGCCATTGCGGGGATCGTCGTCGAGTGTATCTTTGATTTTCCCGTAGTTGCGGCCTTTGACGTCTTTTTCGACATCGGCAATCGCGGAGACGAAGTCGATGTCTTTCAGCTGAGAACTTCCTTCACGGCGGACCTGAAGTTTGACATCGGTCAGAATAAATTCACCACTATCCCCGCGACTCAGTTTCCCTCCAGTATGCGATTCATGTGGAAAGACCTCCAGACGCAAGCCTGTGATACGAGGTAAGGCTGTCGCCGCCACCAGTCGATAATCGTCCTGGCGAGGTGTCGGGCCGCTGGCTTGAATCACGCCTGTTTTCTCTGCAGTCAGTACGGTTCCTTCAACCGACTTGACAGAGCGCAGTTCCGGCAGATGCCAGGCGGTAAACCCGTTTTCTACCCGCTGCATCTGCTCCATCAGCCACGGCTCAAATTCCTGTTTCGCCTGCTGAAGCGCCGCTGCTTCCAGCGGCTTACGCTGATCAACGACCTGCTGAGATTCCAGGACCGCACGTTCTGCCAGCGGCGATTGATATTTTAGATAAGGCTTTGCACGATTGCCGGCTTTGCCATCTTCGTCGATACTGTTGAAAAACGCATACAGACTGTAGTAGTCCGTCTGTGAGATGGGATCAAACTTGTGTGAATGACACTGGCAACACCCCAGGGTCAACCCCAGCCAGACGGTACCCGTCGTGTTGACCCGGTCGATCACATAATCGACCCGCGATTCTTCCGGATCGCGTCCCCCTTCTCCATTGGTCATGTGATTCCGATGAAAACAGGTTGCCAGTTTCTGTTCGTCTGTGGCATCCGGTAACAGATCGCCGGCGAACTGCTCGATCGTAAACTGGTCGAAGGGTTTGTTCTCATTGAATGACTGAATCACCCAGTCACGCCACGGCCAGTTTGTTCTGGTAGAATCCTGCTGAAAGCCATCGGTATCTGAGTAACGCGCGAGATCCAGCCACCACATCGCCATTCGCTCGCCATAATGCTTTGACTTAAGCAGACGATTAACCAGTTTCAAATCCGCGTCAGGCGAATTGTCGTTGACGAATGCTTCCACATCCTCCACTGAAGGTGGCAGCCCCGTTAAATCAAAGGAGAGCCGACGAATCAGGGTTCGTCTGGACGCAGGTTCTGAAAACGTCAGCCGCGCTTCAGTCAGTTTTCGCTGGACCAGGGCATCAATGGGGTTGAGATTCGCTTCCTGCCCATGCAACGCGACTTTCACCGGTGGCTCGAACGACCAGTGTTTTCCCCATTGTGCCCCTTCTGCGATCCATTGGCGAATGGTGGCGATTTGCTTTTTCGTTAATGGCTTGCGATGGGAATCAGCGGGTGGCATTAACAGATCCGAATCGGAACTGGTAATCCGCGCCAAAACTTCGCTCAACTCCGGCTTCCCGGGAGCGATGGCAAATGTACCGTCCCGATTCTCGGTCGCCGCTTCCACGAGATCGAGCCTGAGATCAGCTTCTCGATGCGTGGGATCCGGACCATGACAGTGAAAACAGCGATCAGAAAGAATAGGCAGAATTTCATGGCTGAAGTTGATCTTGTCCGCTGCGCAGACCACATTCCCGGTTAAAGCACATAGTAATACAAAGATCAGTCTGGACAGGTCTGTCATGAATATTCAATACGGTCTTTCAAGGCAGGGAAGGAGAATTGAGAAAGGATTCGGTGCAGGGCTATAGAATTCATGTTACGTTCGACATTCTCTCAGGTCCAGAGAAACCCTCAGAAACAGCAGGTCAGATCTGAATACAAGCGGTTTCCCCGAAACCAGGAGGTTGAGCGAACTTTTATCCTGAAAACGACAAATCAACGCACGAAATTAGACAATTAAAACGTAATCCTCTCTCTAAAAAACCATAGACAGTCAGATTTACTAAAAAAGATTTGACAACTCTCTAACTTCGTATACCATTTTGTTTAGGTTCCTTATTTATCTAATCTTAATTATGAAATTAAAACATGATTTAAAATAAGCGACTCGATCTTCCAGCCGCTCAATATTTCCTTTTTCCATACCATATTAATTCTATATGAGGAAATGAACCATGGGCAAATCATCCCGAAGAAGCGCATTCACGTTAATTGAATTACTCGTTGTCATCGCAATCATAGCGATTCTGATTGCCCTGCTTCTGCCGGCGGTCCAACAGGCGCGTGAAGCGGCTCGTCGCTCTCAATGCAAGAACAACATGAAACAGTTGGGGCTGGCCTTTCACAACTATCACGACACCTTCACCAGCTTACCTAACGGCAGTCATCCCACTCCCTCCTACCCTGGAGGGGGATACCATATGGGCTGGGCTCCTAAAATATTTCCTTACATCGATGAAGCAACACGTCTTCAAGCAATGCAGGTATTCTCGCCTAATCCCATTACCGAGCTCGGTCCATGGCGATACGATACTGCTCCCCACAACGGTTCCAATCAGGTCTGGGGTCCCATTCCGGTTCTCGCCTGCCCTTCCTCGGCATTAGGAAATCGCTCTCCTGACATTGTAAGCAGCACCCTGCCATGGATTGTAGGACATGGTGCGTTACACTATCGCGGATGCGCAGGTCGCATCGAAGATGTTACTAATCCCTCAGACGGGAATAACTATCGGTGGGCAAACACCGGGCTAATGTACCCGCTCAGCAACACAAAATTCCGCGATGCGACAGACGGTGTCTCGAACACCATATTGCTGGGGGAATCATCGTCTTCGCAAGGCTGGTCTTCTGCGATGAAAGCAGGCTGGGGTGGTATCCAACCCTGGACCTGGGGAATTTACTGGTATGTTAATACTCAGCGTCTGACTTTAGACAGTAAGAATATTCAGTTCCCCATCAACTATCGAGGCGATTTTGGAACCAATCACACCCCCTATACCAGTTACCATGTAGGAGGCGCTCATTTCATGATGGCTGATGGATCAGTGCATTTCATCAGCGAGAACATTGACCTGGGATTACTGAAAGCATTAGGAACACGCGCTGGTGGAGAAGTCCTTGGCGAGTGGAACTAATCCTATCTGTTGAATGAGACAGATAGAAGAAAAATAACAACATGCTTTCGCTCCTGGATTTAAGATAATCTGGCAGAAGTGATCAGTGATTCTCTACTTAAGGTGCCAGCAATGAAACTTTTGTTTTTTTATATCTCGCAGGAACGCCGGAAATGGTCCGGCATGCTTCCGCTGCTGTTGAGCTTCGTCTTATTGACTGCGTATGGATGTGGTGATGGTCATCCTGCACGTTCCACAGTTTCCGGCAAAGTCACCTATAATGGTAAACCGTTAAGCATCGGCTCACTCGTTTTCATCCCCGTTAACGGAGGCCCCTCCGCCCAGGGAAAGATTGATCGGAATGGGTCCTATGAAATGGGAACGTTTACTGATGATGACGGAGTTATTCCCGGTGATTATAAAATCATGATCACCGCTCTCACCAGTCCTGGTGGATCTGGGCTGCCGGAAGATGCCGTTGATGGAAACGCAGGGCCAGAATCTGTTATCCCGGAATGGTATGGAGACCTCGAAAAGTCCGGCCTGCGCGCCACTGTGGTTGCCGACAAATCCAATACCATTGATTTCCCACTCACAGACGATAAACCCAAAGACCCGATTACGAAGTAATCCGTTTCACTGCTGCAGTATCGAGTACTTACATCTGTACTGCAGCAGTTTCTGGTTTTAATGCCTTCCTCGATCTTGAAAACAGACCCCCTGCGTGTTTTCAAAGTGTCTGATTCAAGCTCCCCGAACGGAACTGGCTGAATAGACAACTCGATCCCCTGCCTTTCCCCGCTGATTGCAGCGTTCAGTTCGCTTTCATACGCGCTACTGAATATAATGTGATCAGGCTGTTTATACCTGATTTCGATTAACCTGCCTCCCATCACCTGTTTTTGCAGAGATCATCAAGACAAAGAGATTCCATGAGCACGAACTCGACTTCAAGTCGTCAACAGTTTGAAGAATATAAAGAAGAATTTCTGGAAGCTCACAGCACTTCCCGGGGAAAACCCGCCGCCAAACGCGACCGTTCTTCCTGGGAACTGGTAAAAAGTTTTCTGGGGCTGCTGAAAGTTCATCGCGGGGCAATGATTTTGTCTCTCTTATCTTTAACGGTGGCAACCTTACTCGCTTTGATTCCGCCGGCGGCAACCAAATTTGTCGTGGATTATGTGCTCGACAAAAAGCCGCTCCCGCCATCTATGCCGGCATGGTTCCCGCAGGAACCCTGGCCGATGCTGGTCTCGATTACGGTAACCGTCATAATTATTTCCCTGATTCGTATTGGACTGCAGATCTGGGGACGTTGGCATGCCACACGCGTGACCAAAATGATTCAGATGAAAGTCCGTAAGGATGTGTTCGCACAAGCGGTTCGACTGCCCCTGCATCGCGTACAGGAACTCAAATCGGGAGGCGCTGCAAGTATCTTACGCGAAGATGCCGGCAGTGTGGGAGAACTCGTGTTCGGCATGCTTTACAATCCCTGTCGTGCCATCATCCAGCTGCTGGGTAGTCTGATGATCCTTGCCTGGGTTGACTGGCGACTTCTGTTAGGAGCACTCTTTCTCGTTCCACTGGTCTATCTGTCACACCGCACATGGATCAGCCGTATCCGTCCGCAACATCGTAAAATCAGGGCGCAACGGGTCGCCGTTGATGCGTTGGCAACGGAATCATTTGGGGGGATGCGCGTGGTCCGCGCTTTTGGACGCCAGCGTTCTGAAACCAGTCGCGTTCTGAGAGGAAATCACCTGATGGGACGCCAGGAACTGTATGCCTGGTGGTGGTCGCGTTTTATTGAGATCGTCTGGGAAACGATCATTCCCGTAGCTTCAGCATGTTTGCTCCTGTATGGGGGCTGGCAGGTGCTGCAGGGAGAATTAACTCTGGGAGACCTGGTCATGTTCCTGGCTTACCTGCTGATGCTGCTCGGTCCCCTCGCGGTACTCGCACAGAGTGCAGCCCAGTTCCAGAACAGTCTGTCCGGCTTTGATCGCGTTCTTGACCTGCTGGACGAACCGCGCGAAATGGAATCGGCAACCGCGCAGTCCATTACAAAAGCCGAAATTGAAGGTCAGGTTACGTTTGAGAATGTCAGCTTTCAGTATCCGAATTCTCAGCAATATGCACTCCAGGAAGTCTCACTCGATATTGCTCCCGGCGAAACCATTGCACTGGTAGGCGCCAGTGGCGCCGGTAAAACCACCTTCTGCAATCTGGTGGCCCGATTCTACGATCCCACGTCGGGTCGGATCCTGCTCGATGGCAGGAACCTGGTTGATCTCGATGTGGAAAGTTACCGAAATCACATCGGCGTGGTGGAACAGGACGTTTTTCTGTTTGATGGTTCGATCGCGGAAAACATAGGATATGGAAACCGTAAAGCGACACTCGAACAGATTCAATATGCGGCAGAAATCGCGAATGCAGACGAATTTATCAGAACTTTACCGAACGGCTATCAGACGCTTATCGGGGAACGTGGTGTCAAACTCAGTGGTGGACAACGCCAGCGACTGGCAATCGCCCGCGCCATTCTCGCTGATCCCAAAATATTAATTTTCGATGAAGCCACCAGCAATCTGGATACCGAAAGTGAACGACTTATCCAGGACAGTCTCACAACCTTAATGCAGGATCGCACCTGCTTTGTCATTGCCCACCGCCTGAGCACCATCACGCACG
Organism: uncultured Gimesia sp.; assembly: GCF_963972345.1. Taxonomy (NCBI): domain Bacteria; kingdom Pseudomonadati; phylum Planctomycetota; class Planctomycetia; order Planctomycetales; family Planctomycetaceae; genus Gimesia; species uncultured Gimesia sp. The sequence continues at coordinate 10,741 of NZ_CAXAVM010000179.1, forward strand.
CCAGTCGTATTATCGTTTTCGAAGGGGGACGCATCATCGAAAGCGGAACACATGACTCCTTAATGGAAGCAGGGGGAAAATACAAAGAGATGGTATTGCTGCAGACCAGCCCGGCGGAAGTATCCTGAAACTATATTGAATGGCAAATTTGATTTCCTGAATTCTGGACACCTTTGTCGCTTTTTCAAATTGAAATCCCCCTTTCGCATGTTTATAATTCAATATATCACACCTTTATCGTGAGCGCATCACGATCCCACCAGAATTAAAACGGACCATTTACCGTTCGTTACTGACATGTTTATCTGAAATCAACGATTCACAGTCAATTGAATCATTCAGCGAGATAAAACCGGGAGCAGCCCGGAAAGGAACAAATTCACATGAAATCCATGGTTCTCAGTCATTGTCAATCGATTATCAAATTCAGCGTCGTTTGCGGAATGATGATTGGCTTTCTTTCACAATACCGTTTAGAGGCTGCAGAGAAAACATCAGCCCCGAAATCAAATAAGGTCATGCTGGGAACAGCAGAACTGACTTCGGGGATTCCCGGCAAAGGTCCCTTGACGGAAAAAGAGATCAAAGACTGGCTGGGCGATCCAGCAAACCATGAAGTTCTGGAAATCACATTGCCGCTGGGCTTGAACGCCGGCGCCGCCCAGATTGTCGGCCTCAAAGAGAATCCGCTTACACGCGCCAAAGTCGAACTGGGACGACAGTTGTATTTTGACACGCGTCTCTCTTCTGACAATACCATCAGTTGTGCCAGTTGTCACCACCCTGAGGAAGGCTTTGGTCGGCACACGCAGTTTGGTATCGGAATCAAGGACCTTGAAGGAGGACGTAACTCACCTGTAAGTTACAACCGGATTCTGAGTGGTCCTCAGTTCTGGGACGGCCGTGCTGCCACACTGGAAGAGCAGGCCGTTGGTCCGATCGCCAATCCGATTGAAATGGGACACACTCATGAAGCGGTTGTGAAATCCATTAAGGAGATTCCCGGCTACCGACTTCAGTTCCACAAAATCTTCAACGATGGCGTCAACATTGACAACATTGGAAAAGCCATTGCCGCTTTCGAACGCACCCTGGTGTCTGGCCCTTCTCCCTTCGATTATCATGAACAACTGCGTCCTTTCCTGAAACTGGATAAAGAAGACCTGGAAGACTTTGAAGCAGAATATACCGCCGCTCTGAAACTCGCTGAAGCACACCCCATGTCAGAAAGTGCCAAACGAGGTCGGGATCTGTTTTTCAGTGAGAAGGTAAACTGTTCTGCCTGTCATCTGGGCCCTAACCTTGCTGATGAAAAGTATCACAACCTGGGAATTGGCATGTCTGCCAAAGAGCCAGACCTGGGGCGGTATGAAGTCACCAGAAAAGAAGAAGATAAAGGTGCCTTCAAAACGCCAACTATCCGAAATGTTGAATTCAGTGCACCTTACATGCATGATGGATCACTGGAAACTCTTGAGGAAGTTGTCGAACATTACAACAAAGGCGGCGATCCGAATCCCTATCTAAGTGATAAAATCAAAAAGCTGAATCTGACAGAACAGGATAAAAAAGACCTGGTCGCGTTTATGAAAGCCTGTAGCGGTCCTTTCACCAAAGTGGAACCAGGTCGGCTGCCCCAATAATTGACTCAATCAATTTCGTCCCTCACAGCCCGGTTTCCTACCCGGGCTGTTTTTTTTTGCATGCTGACAATTTGACGGTTTCTGTTTCATGTTGCGCATTCCGCAATTCTGGTATCATTTGACAATGATCGTACCTGAATAACAGCGCTGTTTTATTGAGAAGGATTTGCTTTGTCTGACGTATGGGAAGTCATTGCACTGACTACACTCGCAGGTATCACGATTCCTGTCGGCGGCTTTCTTGCCAAAATTGAAAACATACATCCTCAATGGCTGGAAGACGAATTTCGCCACTCGGTCATCGCCTTTGGAGGGGGTGTGTTGCTGGCTGCGGTCGCACTGGTCCTCATACCGGAAGGTATTTCCGAACAACCACCCTGGATTGCTTCTCTCGCCATACTCTCAGGTGGAATCTGCTTTATGTTCTGCGACATCTGGCTGGCGACGCATCGCAGTTCTGCTGCGCAGTTGCTTGCCTTGCTGCTCGACTTTGTTCCGGAATCCATGGCGTTGGGAGCTTCCTTCGCGACCAACAGCCATTCAGTGGGCTTACTGCTTGCCATCCTGATTGGTCTGCAAAACCTGCCTGAGGGTTTTAATGCCTATCGCGAACTGGCCAGTTCATCGACCATGCGAAAATCGATGATTCTGCCCGGATTTTGTCTGCTGGTTCTGCTGGGACCTGTTTCCGGGCTCATCGGTTTTTACTTCCTGGCTTCCATTCCCCGACTGGTGGGCCTGATCATGCTCTTCGCAGCAGGAGGCATTCTCTATTTGACGTTTCAGGATATCGCACCGCAGGCGCAACTCGAACGACGCTGGGCACCTTCCCTCGGCGCAGTGATTGGCTTCGTTTTCGGACTGATCGCGCAGATGATCATCGACTGACGACCAGAGAATCTCCTGTTTATTCCCCTTCTGCTATCTCGTCTGTTTACACTCGGAAATTCCAGTCTATATTAGACTGTGTCCCGTATGACTTTAGCGTCTCCAAAGCCATTGGGGCCGAGTCTATTAGATTGAGAGACGCTATGATTAAATGTGACGCGTTCCAGATTCCTCAATATCTGCCTTCATAATATTCTGGATTTTCCATATTTAAAGGGATAAGTGTGTCGAACTCTAATCCAACGAGAGCGGGTTCAGCTGTCTGGAAATCTCTGGAAACATTGATTGCTGTTTTTACGATCATCATGATCACAGCCCATTTGATCCTGCGGTTTGGAACAGGCAGCGCAGAATGGATTCAAAATCTTCCCCTGTGGTCCGTACTGGCACTGGGAGGGACACCGCTGGTCTGGGGTCTGCTGGTCAAGATGGTTCATCGCGAGTTTGGTTCCGACCTGCTGGCGGGAATCTCTATTGTTGTATCCGTGCTGCTCGATGAATACCTGGCCGGTTCCCTGGTTGTATTGATGCTGTCCGGCGGTGAAGCCCTGGAAGCTTATGCTGTCCGGAGTGCTTCATCCGTCCTGCAGGCACTCAGCAAACGCATGCCCTCGATTGCCCATAAAAAGACGGACACCGGCGTCGAGGATACCTCCCTCGATCAGATTGCCATCAATGATACGCTGGCCATCTTTCCGCATGAAATCTGTCCTGTCGATGGAACGGTCATCGAAGGACATGGCGTGATGGACGAATCCTATCTCACCGGGGAGCCATATATGATGTCCAAAACGCCGGGCTCCCAGGTACTTTCTGGAGCCATCAACGGTGAATCAGCTCTGATCATCCGCGCGGAAAAACGAGCTGTCGACTCCCGCTATGCCAAGATCATGCAGGTCATGCAGACCTCTGAACAGCATCGTCCGCGAATGAGACGACTGGCCGACAGGCTCGGTGCCTGGTACACACCCCTGGCAGTGCTGATCGGGCTGGTTGCCTGGATCATCTCCGGGGACCCGGTACGCTTTCTCGCCGTGATGGTGGTCGCTACACCCTGCCCGCTGCTGATTGCGATCCCGGTAGCCATTATCGGCTCCATCTCACTTGCCGCACGCAGGGCAATCATTGTTCGCGATCCTACCGCACTCGAAACAGCAGATACCTGTCGCGTGATTATTTTCGATAAAACAGGAACCCTGACCTACGGCGAACCTCAGCTTAC
>NZ_CAXAVM010000180.1:0-14486 GCF_963972345.1 uncultured Gimesia sp.
GGGGATCAGCTAACGCATAAAAGATGTCAGCCAGCAGCTGACCCGCCAGAGTCAAAATGGAAAACATCAGTGTCAATCCCATGATCGTGGGATAATCTCGTTCCAGAATCGACTCAAAATACAACTGCCCCATTCCAGGCCAGCTGAAAATCCGCTCAATAATCACGGAACCGCCCAGTAACGAAGGGAGTGTCAATCCAATTAATGTCACCAGCGGAATAAATGTATTTCGAAAGGCGTGCTTTACCAGCACATTAATTGGCCCCAGCCCCTTCGCCCGAGCGGTGCGGATATAATCCTGACGCAGTACTTCATGCATGTTCGCCCTGATGAAACGGCTGTAGTAAGCCAGGCTGCCGTAGGTGTAACAGATGACCGGCATCAGGGCATGCTGGAAAATATCCCAGACCTGCTGAGTGCTGCTCATGGAAGAATAGTTATCGCTCTTCATACCATACAAAGGGAGCCAGCCCAGTTTGTTGGCAAAATAGATCTGCAGAAATAACGCGGCGACAAAACTGGGAAACGAATAGAGCATATACAGGGTCGTACCCAGCGTGCGCTCATCCAGTTTCCCCTGACGCGCAGAGGAATACAGGCCGAACGGAATCGCCAGCAGATAAGTCAGAAACAGGGATGTAATTGATAATATCAGCGTCGGACCGATACGCTCGTGAATCAACCGCGTGACAGGCTGCTTGCGGGAGATGGAACGGCCCAGGTCCAGCCGACAGACATTACTCACCCAGAGCACATACGCTTCAGGCCAGGGCTTATCCAGGCCGTACGCTTTTCTCATTCGTTCAATATCAGCAGGGTTCAGCTCTTTTCCCGGGTCAATCATCGCCATGTTAACGGAGATCGGAGATCCCGGCATATTTCTGATCAGACCGAAAATAATGAAGGTGATCAGCAACAGGGTAATCAACCCGATGAATAGCCTTCGCACAAGATAGCTGAACATGCTTTGCAATCAATCCGTAATGAGTAACAGCATATTTTCAGAGACCTGTCAGGCATTTCTGCGCGAGTACAGAAATGCCCGCTGATCAGTTTGGTAAGCCAGTAACAGATTAGTTTTCAACTGGTTTCCAGAGACTGGAAAAGCCTGGCCCATACCCATAAGGGCCGCGCGGGCTGAATACATAGCCTCTCAGATCTTTGTTGAAGCCATAGAAGGAATTACGGAAGTAGAGCCAGGTATAAGGCTGATCGTCATACAGCAGTTCATGGATTTTGCCGTAGATTTTGGCTCTTTTTTCTTTGTCGAATTCACGGCGACCTTCTTCGAAAAGCTTATCGACTTCCGGGTTGGAGTAGTTCACATAGTTGCGAGCCGCTTCGGTCTTCCAGAGATTGATCGAAGTGTCCGGATCCGTTCCCGTTCCCCACCCGCCGAACATCGCCTGAAACTGATGGTTCCGGGCCTTATCCTGCATGACAGTGAATTCGGTTGGTTTGACTTCACAGATAATTCCGATCTGGGCGAGATTCTCTTTCAGTAACGTACAGATCGAAAGTGACAAAGGCTGGCTGGAAGTCATGATACTGAAGCGGAACGGAATGACTTTTCCATCAAACTCTTTATCACGGATGCCATCACCATCGTGGTCGATCCAGCCGGCTTCATCCAGCAGCTTCTCTGCTTTTGCCAGATTCTGCTGGTAGGGCTTGCTCATCGGGTCGGGAGACATCCAGGCTGTTTCATGAAAGATGCCGGTACAAGGCTGATAGAGCCCGTAACAGAGTTCATCCAGCATCTCTTTGTGATTGAAGGCATACGACATCGCCTGCCGCACTTCTTTGTCCTGGAAAAACAGTGTTTCACAGTTCCAGCCAAAGTAGAAGTAAACCCATTCCAGACCATTTGCCTTGGTACAGATCTTATAGAAATCATCGTCTTCGGTCTGAGTTTTCCATAGCTCGGGGTTGAGTGCCATCTCGTCGATTTTACCATTTTTCAAAGCGAGCAGAGCAGTATTGGGGTCTTCAATGATGCGGAGTCGTACCCGTTCGAAGTACGGACGTGTGCGGACCTGTTTCCCGTCCTGCATGTACCAGCTCTCGCGGCGTTTTAACAGAATTTCCTGTCCACGTTCCCGTTTCTCGAATTGGTAAGGACCTCCTGTGACAGGGTCGTTTTCAAACTTCACATGGTAAGGGCTGTCCTGCAGGGTGGGATCGGACTCAAGTTCTTTTTCATAGATATGTTTTGGGATAATCGGAAAGTTCAGATTCCAGACGTTTGTTGGTAATGACTCTTTATGGAAGAATACCAGCGTCTGGTCATCATAAGCCTGAATCCAGCGAATCTGGTCCGTTCCCGAACGGACAGCAGGGACCGGTACTGCAGGGTTCATAATGGTCTTGAATGTAAAGACGATATCATGGGCGGTAATGGGGGTTCCGTCTGACCAGGTCAGGTCATCTCGCAGAACGACTTTATCGTAGAGTTTGTCTTTACTGGACTGCCAGGAAACGACGGTATCGGAAACAGCAAACGGTTTGAAATTCCAGTCGAAACTGAACAGGCCAAATCCGGTGAGAGAAGAAACCTCAAATTCGACTGCCGAACTTCCCATAATCGGATTGGTACTTTTCAGGTCGGCACCCACGTGTCGATTGATGGTCGCTCCCCAGTCTACTTGCTCGTCGTTTTCGGGTAATCTTCCCAGGGCACTCAGGATTTTCTCATTCATTTCCTGATCCGTGTTTTTCAGCTTGAGTGCCTCTTCGACAGTGACCTGTGGTTTTTCCTGGCTCTGTCGTTCCCGCAAAAGTTCCAGACTGTCCAGCACGGGTTGGTCTTCCCATTCGACCTGTGCATCTAAATCAGCGAGTTTGGGAGCATCGAACGGCTCCAGCAGAACTTCTTTTGTTTCTGAATCTGCTTCCTCTCCTGTTTCCTCAGTTGCTGGACCAGGGCAGCCAGTCAGGGTCATCATCAGGAAGAGGGCTAAGACGAACAGATTAAAACGGGGATATTGATACATGGATATTCCTTCAATTACTCCATTGAAAAGTCGGAAAAATCACCGGAGGTCTATATGGGTTACGCAATCCAGAACCATAGTGTGAGACGCTGTCTCTAGATTGTGGCAGACTCATCATAATAGAACAAGGCTGATTCTGGTTTAAAGGTAAGTTACATTTAGACTTACCGTCAACCAAAACCAGCCTTGTTTTTTTAAATCGGTGCTGACTGCTTTTGAATCAGCGAATCATATGGGAGGCTTACTTAAAAACACCCACCCAATAATAGTTACCGTTTAATACCATGTAGCCGAATCCAGCCTGGGTACCCGTCAACATGATAGAGTGATGAGCGGGGGAAGCGATCCAGCCATTGACAGCAGCAGCGGCTGAAGTGGGGCCCTGAAAAATGATTTCGGGCCAGGGCAGATTACTGTGCTGATAGTATCCGGTTTGAGCCATCCACTTGGCATGTTCCTGCGCCTGCAGGCACATGTTTGTATTCAATGTCAACGCTGGCATTCCATTTCGTGCGCGCTCTGCATTGTGCAGTTTCAGCAGTTTCTGAATGGTAGGATTTTTCAGTAACCAGTCGTGCTCACCCTCCTGCTTTGGTTCTTCTGAAAAAACAGGCTGAATCAACAACAGACAAAACAGACCTGTTAAAACGACTTTCCATGATGGTTTTATTGTCATTACCACTTTCCTAATCTTTCCGTACATAGGATGTTAAAATATTTCACCGACATAAACTTTGCCGGTTCCGTAGACTGCAGGGCAAGGTTAGCACCGGTAATTCCTGTGGTCTACTGTACGGAATGCAGAAAAGAGAGAGCTCTCCTCATATTGATAAATCCACATATTTTTTCTTATTTGTGCTTGTCAGCCTGTTCTTCCCTATGTGCAACTCGGGCCTTAATTTGTGTCAAATCATCAACAGGCACTGATGCTATTAACTTACGCGTATATTCCTGTTGCGGGTTCTGATAAATGGCTTCGGACGGGCCAAGTTCCACCAGTTTTCCGGCATTCATCACTGCCATCATATCGGACATGAATTTCACCACACTCAGATCATGGCTGATAAAAATGTAAGTCAGGTTATGTTGTTCCTGCAGATCTTTCAGCAAGTTCAGGACCTGTGCCTGCACAGAGACGTCGAGTGCAGAAACCGATTCATCGCAGATAATAAATTCCGGTTCCACAGCCAGGGCACGGGCAATTGAAATTCGTTGTCGTTGTCCGCCGGAAAACTCATGTGGATAGCGATCCAGATAGTCAACAGGCAGACCAACTTCTTCAAGCAGAGAAGCGGCACGATCACGCCGATCCGAATTCGATTTACCCAACCGGTGCGCGATCATGGATTCCGTGATGATCGTCGATACCATCATGCGCGGATTCAATGAGCTGTAGGGATCCTGGAAAATGATCTGCACTTTCCGTCGAAATGGTTTTCTTTCGGAGCGTGTCATGTGGGCCAGGTCGTTTCCTTCGAGCAGAATTTTACCCCCGGTTACGGGAGCCAGCCCGACAATTGCCTTGCCGGTTGTTGTTTTGCCGCACCCGGACTCGCCTACCAGTCCGATCGTCTGTCCCCGGTAGATATTCATCGAGATGCCATCCACGGCTCGTACGTGATCTACGGTTCGTTTGATAATGCCGCTCTTGATCGGGTAGTAGACCTGCAGTTGATCCAGGCTCAGGATCGGTTTCTCCCCTGCTTCGACAAATCGCGATTCTGGCAGGTTTTTAACATCATCCCAGCGGTAACCTAAAGACTCCAGTTCCGACCGGGGATGCAGGATTCGGGGGCGTCCATGAGCTGTGATCTCCTTGAATTTACTTTCGTCAAACGCTTTTTCCTGAATCAGGTATTCACCGGAACGGGTTTCCTGAAAATCCATAAAATCGGAAACGGTGGGTAAACGTTTATAAGTGGAATCCAAAGACGGCCGACAGGCCAGCAGGCCTTTCGTATAAGGGTGCTCCGGGTTCTCGAAGATTTCAACAACCGGTTTATATTCGACCAGTTTACCACGAAACATGACGGCCACATCGTCGGCAATCTCTGCGATCACACCTAAATCATGGGTAATAAACAAGACCGACATCCCACGCTCATCACGCAGTTTACGGATCAGGTTCAGAATCTGTGCCTGAATCGTCACATCCAGTGCTGTTGTGGGTTCGTCAGCAATCAGTAATTCCGGATTACAGCTCAACGCCATCGCGATCATCACGCGCTGCTTCTGACCGCCTGACATCTCATGAGGATAACTTGAGAACCGTCTTTCCGGATCAAGAATCCCGACTTCATGAAACAGGTCGATCGTTCGTTTTCTGGCTTCTTCAGACGTCACCTTCTGGTGCAGCATGATGGCTTCCATCACCTGTTTTCCGACGCGAAACACGGGATTCAGTGACGTTCCCGGTTCCTGAAAGATCATGCTGATTTCACGACCACGGATGTTACGCATTTCCGGATCGGACAATTTTACGAGATCTTTTCCCAGGAATGAGATCGAGCCTGCATCGATTTTTGCCGCGGCGTCTGGCAGCAGTTTCATAATGGAAAGCGATGTTACGGATTTGCCGGATCCCGATTCGCCTACCAGACCCAGGGTTTTCCCTTTCTCGATCGAGACGTTTAAATCCTCGACTGCTTTCACCACTCCGCGGCTGGTGTGGAAGTAGGTTTTCAATCCCTTGATATCGAGTAAAGCTGCTGTCTCTGGCATGGTAAATCCTTTTGGTTCTGATTTCAAAATGTCCTGCCGGGCAGGTGCTCTCAGAATTCATCTCTGACACTTTGTATTTCGGAAAGTGATTTGCGTATAATAACGAAACTTCAATAAGATGGCAGTGGAAACATACGAAACCTGATGAATGTTATCAAATGAACGGAGCCACGGTGAATTTCTACACACGTTTGCAATGCGCTTTCCTGCTCGTAACGACTCTATTTCTATACGTAATCCATTCGTCGCTTGTTGCAGAAGAAATCAGTTTTCCCGATGAATTAACCAGATTTCGTCCCTATGCGGACAATCCGATCTTTGAGGCCCAGGGACCCGGTCACTGGGACGTTAAAATCCGGGAGCGTGGCTGGATTCTCAAAGAAGGGGACTTCTATCACATGTGGTTTACCGGCTACGATGGAACCCGCGCAGGCATGAAAAAACTGGGGTATGCCTGGTCCTGCGATGGCATCCACTGGACGCGTTCTCCCTGTAATCCGGTCTACCAGCAGCACTGGGTCGAAGACATGATGGTGATCAGACAGGGAGATACATACCACATGTTTGCTGAAGGCAAAAATGACATCGCCCAGCACCTGACTTCAGCCGATGGTGTGAACTGGAAACGCATCGGTGCCCTGGATGTGCGTATGTCGGACGGCACACCCATCGCTGCAGGTCCCTATGGCACCCCGGTTGTCTGGCATGAAAAGGATACCTGGTATCTGTTTTATGAACGGCGGGACGCCGGGATCTGGCTGGCGACTTCTCCGGATATGAAAGTCTGGACCAATATTAATAACGACCAGCCGGTGATGCAGCCGGGACCAGAATCCTATGATCAAAAAATGATTGCCATGAATCAGCTGATCAAATACCGGGGAACCTACTACATGATATTTCATGGTACGGCGGCTGCTCAAAAGCCTTCATTATGGACCACTAATATTGCTGCATCTAAGAATATGATTGACTGGGTCAAATATAAAAACAATCCGCTGACCAGACCCGAAGTCAATCAGTCGAGTGGCTTGTTGATTCCGGATGGAAACCGATTTCGATTTTATACGATGCACAACCAGGTTGATTTAAATCTACCCGTCGTCCCCTGAATTCAACGGGGTTCCTGTTTTGATGAACGAGTCCCCTGACAAGACAGATCAGTCCTCAAATCCCGGGGATCACGTTCTGCAGAAACCTCAGCGGTATCCTGCCCTGACCGTATTGATCTGTTTTGCTGCGGGGATTCTGCTGGACGCATGGTTGAGTCCGGAGATTTCGTTCTGGCTCCTGTCTGCGGTTGCCGCCTTAATCTGCTGGCTACTGACTTTTCGGGCGCATTGGGGGCAAACCGCCACTTTCATGCTCCTGACAGTAGTCGTCTGCCTGGGAGCCCTGCGACATCACGAATTCTGGTTTTGTCGCAGTCCGGAACATGTCACGCGTCTGCTTCCCCCGACAGATCAGCAGCAGGACTCCAGTTGTACGGTCAGGCTAGCCGGGAAGATTTCCTCCAAACCAGATATTCGCGACCTGAGTGAAGACGAGTTACTGAATCCGGAACAGCCTCAGAGGCGAATTCAGTTTACACTCGCCTGCCAGAATCTTCTGATGAAAAATTCCGACGAAGTACCCATCACGGGGAAAGTTCGTGTATTCATCACAGAAAACCGGACAACATCGGAGTCAGCACTTGCCAGCCAGCTGGCAGCCGGGGATCTGATTGATATTTGTGGCGAGTTAAAACGTTGTGCGAAACCAGACAACCCTGAAGATTATGATTTTTCTATTTATTTTCGCAAACAGAAAATCGACGCTACCCTCTCGGTTAAGATTCCTGAAGCGGTAACCATGCTTAAGAAATCGGATGATTATTCCTGGAGCCGGGTACGCACAGCAGTTCACAACTGGTTTAAAACCCTTATCGTCAGCCATACATCAGAGTCTACGCAGCCAGTCGCGCTGGCACTATTGCTGGGTGAACGAACCCAGTTGAGTGCGAAAGTAAGGCAGGAATTCAGTCAGTCCGGGCTGATCCATTTTTTAGCGATCTCCGGACTTCACATTGGATTTTTCAGCGTTTTTGTGTGGAGTATCTGTCATATACTGAATCTGCCGCGAACAGTGACGGTCACTTTATTGGTGCTGGCAATTCTGTTTTACCTTTCGATTATCGAAATCCGTCCGCCAATCTTAAGAGCGGCTTCTTTTTGTGTGCTTGTAACCCTGGGGCTGGTCAACTGGCGTACGATTACCACCTTGAACCTGGTATGTGTGTCAGCGCTGATTATTCTGCTGATCAATCCAACAGACCTGTTTGATGTGGGAACACAGCTTTCGTTTCTGGCAGTAGCGACGATTCTCTGGACGGTCAATCAGGACTTTTATAAAAACCTGTATCAGCAAACCTGGCTTCCCCTGAGTTGGCGGTTGAAAGCAAATGATCCGCTGCTGCAGACACCATTACAGCGGTGGGCGTTTCAATATTTTCGGATGCTCTACACAATATTCCTGGTGACCTTCTTCATCTGGATCGCCACAGCCCCTCTGGTCCTCTATCACTTTAACCTGCTGGCTCCAATCGGGCTGATTGTGAATACACTGATTTTCCCGTTTCTGTTTCTGATTCTCCTGCTGGGATACCTTCTGATGTTTGTCGGTTCCCTGCTTCCGTTTACTGCCGGGATCTTAGGATTCTGTTTTGACCAGAGCCTGCAAATTCTGCTCGGGATTGTGGAGTGGTCATCGAATTTACCTTTATCACATTTCGAGTTACCGTCCCCTGCCCTCTGGTGGATTCTGGTGTATTATGTTTTGCTGCTGATTTGCGGTCTGTCTGGTTTCTGGAAACAGCGCTGGATCACCCGCATACCCTTCAAACAATTACGGTTGTCGTTGTTGCCTGTCTGGATCCTCGCGGGACTGTCAGTGCCTCTGTTAATTCCGCAGCAACCTGCCCTGCGATGTACCTTTATTGCCGTCAATCATGGAGTGTCTATTCTGATTGAAGCTCCTGGTGGAGAAACCATACTCTACGACGCCGGTTCACTGTCACCTGTAGAACAGACTTATTTGAAAATCAAGAAGACCCTGCTGGCACGGAGGATTCGCCGGGTGGATTTACTGCTGATTTCACACGCCGATCGGGACCATTATAACTCTGCAGCAGAACTGATCGCTAAGGGATATGTACGTGAGCTTGCCTTTCCCCAATCGTTTCTGGCACGGTTTCAGAAGGGAACTCTCGAATTATGTGATGCTGCATTGGAGGAACAAGTTCCTGTAAAACTCATCGGCAAAGGGGACTGCATTCAACTGGGTGATACGACGAGCATCGAGGTATTGCATCCCGAATATGGTAATCAATATCAGGATGATAACCCCTCCAGTCTGACGTTGCGAATTTCTTATGGCGGGCGTCAGATATTACTGACAGGGGACCTGGAAGGGGCGGGACTCAACAAACTGTTGAGTCTGCCTGTGAGCGGCCGGGTTGATGTGCTTCTCTCCCCCCACCATGGCAGTCGAACCGCGAATACCCGTGAGTTGAATGCCTGGGCGAAGCCTGCCTATGTGATTGTCAGTGGCGGTCAGAAACAGACAATCCCTGTTCTGAAAAAGACTTTCTCTGAAAATACACAGATTTATTCAACCCGTCAGCACGGAGCAATTGTCTGTCAGGTGGATAAGACCGGCAATTTAACAGTCAAGCCCTTCCGCAGGGATGATAACCAGAAGGAACCACCGGTGCAGCAGGCCGATTTTAATCTGCACCGCGCGAATTGATTAATTCTTCATGCGAACTCAACTCAAGCATGCGATGCTTCAGCAACTTTCTCATGTCAGTGAGAGACTTCACTTTTTTCTGAAATGTCGAGTAAATAACATCCAGTTCAGAATAGTGCTTTCGACTCTGAGAAATGCAACGATTCAGGTTGAGCAGGCCCGGTGTTATACCTTTCTTCAGGTCCTCGACAATAGTATGCGTGATTTCCGTGATTTCTCCGCACAACTTATGAATCTCGCGGCGGTCATTCGCGCGTTCTTCGGCACTGAGATCACAGGTAGAAACGCTGGCGCCTTTTTTGCGGAGCATCGATTCATCAACCAGACGTCCAAAAGGACTCCGTTTCGCTTTCTCTTTTACGGATTCTGTATCCAGAATTTTCAGAGCATTTCTGGCTTTCTGAAAGCCAGGGGAGATCTCCAGCGCTCGTGAGAAGCTCGAATGCGCTTGAGTATGATTTTTCATTTCCAGATAAACGTTACCCAGATTGAAATGGGCATCGACCATGTCATTGTCAAATATGAGAGCCTGTTTATAGGCTGTTACCGCCATGCTCAACTGGTTCAAACCCTTGTGGGCGATTCCCATGTTGTAGAATGCATCTGCGGATTTTTTATCTTTCTGAACAGCTTTTCTTAACACATTAAGTGCCTGTTTGTATTCACCCATGCGGTTATAGATCGCTCCCATATTGATATAGGGCGAGGGATCAGCCGGGGCCAGGCGGGTCACTTCCTCAAAGTGCTTGATGGCTTCGGGATACTGTTGCAACTGAAAGTAAGCCGTTGCAATCGAGACATGAGCTTTCTTTTCTGCAGGTTTGATACTGAGAATCCGCTGATAAACCTCTATGGCTTTTTTGATTTCACGCGATTTCTGGAGAAGCCGCGCCTGTTGAAACAGTTCATTGATTTTTGAGTCATTCAATTCTGTAAACTCCCCAGGGCAGATTTCAGGGAAAAGGAGGCTACTGTCTGCTGTAATATTATGCCCTGTATTTTGCAGTCAGACGAGCAGTATGAATTCATTCATTTACCAGAGAGATGAGTTTACTGCGTGATCCCTGGTGGAATTCAATTTTACCTTCTCGGCCGAGCCAGCCGACTGCCTGCATGACCAGATCACGGGGCGCCTCGATCTCACGTGAAAGCTTGCTGAGCGTCACCGGTTCATGTTCACTTAAATATTGCCAGACAACCCCTGCCACAACTCCGATGCTCTCAACCTGATGTGATTCTATTTCCGCTGACATCAAAATGCTCCTGAGTTATACCTGCAGTTTTCGGTAACAGTACGGTGATGGCTTCCTCTGCCAATACGCTGCTTCGGTTACACACCTTGGAACGCCCGTTTGCAACGGTCTTGTCTGATCATTATAAAACCAGTCGACTTTGGTAAGCAATCATTGAATTTCGGAGTTTTGGTTCATTCGCAGGATATCAACTTAAACTATATCCAGATAGCCGTCAAATTCATTATCAAAAATATCCAGACTCAGAGAAATGGCCTCCAGGTCTTTCAGGGAATTCTGCAAATCCTGATCGGTTCCCTGATAGAGGATAAATACTGTAAACAGGCTGGTTTTCAGGACCCGCAGAAAAGCACTGTTGATCAATTCAGAGCAGACAAACTCGACGTCGTAACCAGGGCACTCCTTGCCTGCCAGCCTGGCTTTGGTATCGTACACATCCAGTTCATCATATTCTTCCTGAAAAACTTCCAGTGACTTTTTCAATAGATCCTCAGCTGGAATATCAACCAGAAACAGCGAAATCATCCAGAAAGAAGAGTCAGCACCAGCGACTCCAATTTGAATTTCTCCATTCTTCTCGTCCACTTCTTTGGAGAGTTCCCAGTCATCTGGATATTCAAACGAAATGCCGTACTCATTAAATAATTTCATAGCGATCGAAGTTCAGCTTTCTCTAAGGCAATCAGGATGTAAAACGATGATTGAAGCGGCGGTTGACAGGCCTGAATTCAGTATAATTAAAATGAGCCGTTTCTGCAGGGGGTACTTTTGATTGACTTCAGAAAAAATATCAATCGGATGCTACATCAGAATACAGATCGTACAGCATTCTACCAGTCGCTCCCTGCCGGTTAGCGGCAATCTCCTCCGGGGAACCCTCATCGATGAGGAAGCCCCCCTCCTCACCCGCTTCAGGCCCCATATCAATCATCCAGTCCGCGGCACACATGACCTGGGGATGATGTTCAATGACCAGCACCGAATTGCCAGCATCGATCAGTTTGTTTAAAGTGCGTAATAAACAATCGATATCATGCGAATGCAGCCCGCGTGTCGGTTCATCCAGTACAAAGAGCGTCCTGCCGTTTAAGGGAGAAACCAGTTCTGAAGCCAGCCTGATCCGTTGTGCTTCTCCCCCCGAAAGCAGATTGGCCGGCTGTCCCAGAGCCAGATATCCCAGGCCAAGATCCAGCATCACCTGCAGTACATTGCGAATTCGGGGAATCGACTCAAAAAACTCCCAGGCCTGGGAAATCGGCATTTCCAGAACATCACTGACTGTTTTGCCACGATAGGTAACCGATAAAGTTCCCCGGTTGAATCGTTTCGCGTGACATTTTTCGCAAGGCAGAAATACGGGAGGCAGAAATTTCAGATCGATTCGTTTCACCCCAGTGCCACGGCATTCCCCACAGCGGCCTTCCGCTGAATTGAAACTGAATCGTCGTGGGGCATAGCCGCGCAGGCGTGCCGATTTTGTCTTCGAAAACAGTTTTCGCACTTCGTCCCAGATACCACAATAAGTCGCCGGGTTGGAACGTCCGTTTTTCCCCAAGGCAGTCTGATCAATAATTTTAATCTGCTGCAGATGTTCAATCCCCTGCAGAGAGTCATACAGCAATGCGGAATTCGGACGTCGGTTCAACTCTGACTTGATGGCAGGGACCAGTGTGTCAATGATCAGAGACGTTTTTCCTGAACCACTGACTCCCGTGACACAGACAAGTTGCTGCAGTGGTACTTTTAGCGTGACCTCTTTGAGGTTATTGATTCGAGCCCCGGTAAGTTGCAGGAATTGCAGAATGCTCGGATCCGTCTCCTCAGTCTTCCTCCTGGATGGAGTGCTTGTAGTTAACCCTTGTGCGGTAATCGATTCCTGATGTTGGATGAATTGTTCAAATTCACCGGAGAACACCAGGTTTCCTCCTTCGGTGCCGGCACGGGGGCCAATATCAACTATATAATCACCTGATTTGATGACATCGTGATCATGTTCGACAACGATCATCGTATTCCCTGCCTGCTTTAGACGCTGTAATATTTTGAGTAGTTTGTGTGTTTCATTCGCGTGTAAACCGGCCGTAGGTTCGTCCAGAATGTAACAGGCTCCCGTCGTACCGGCTCCCAGGCAGGCAGCAAGTCTGGCACGCTGTAATTCACCGCCCGATAACGTTTGGGAGGGCCGCGACAGTTGAATATAACCCAGTCCGATCTCAGTCAGGTAGTTCAACCTGCTGCGAACAGAGGGAATGATCTGATCAGCAATGGCCTGAAACTGATGACTTCTTTCTTGAAGGGAGACTGATTCCCACTGATCGAGCCAACTGGTGATTTCCGGCGGTGTTAACGCGGTAACCTGGTCAATGGAACGCTGATTCAAAAGAATGGAACGTCCATAGGGACTGATACGGGCGCCCTGACAGTCCGGGCAGATCTGCTCATCTGCGGCGTCGGGCTGCGTAATCACTCCCAGGCCTTCACAGGTTGGGCAGGCACCGTAAGGACTGTTAAAGTTGAAGGTGACCGGCTCGGGATCAGGGAAACTCAGATTACATTGTCCGCAAGCCAGTCGGGTGCTCACATACCGGTCCGACCAGCCAGACTCAGTCTGCTGACTGACCAGGCAGGCACCACCCCCCTGTTTTAAAGCCAGGTCAACCGATTCCTTGAGGCGTGACTGGATCCCCTCTTTTACGATGATTCGATCGATCACGATTTCGATATCATGTGGAACATTCTCCGGGAGGTCGTGAGGTTGCGTGATATCAATCACGGCACCATCAATTCTGGCGCGGACAAACCCCTCTTTCACAATCTGATTTAAAAGTGCCGCATGATTTCCTTTTTTGGCGGAAACGAGGGGAGCCAGAATCATGACTTTTTTGCGGTCTTCGAGTGCCAGCACCAGATCGACAATTTGTTCCGGAGTCTGCTGATGGAGTGCCTGCCCGCAATTCACGCAGTGAACAATTCCCAGTTTTGCAAAGAGTAATCGAAAATAGTCATACAACTCTGTCAGGGTGGCCAGTGTACTGCGCCGGGACTGCACTCTTTGAGTTTGATCAAAACAGATAGTGGGTGGCAGCCCCAGAATCTGATCGACGGCAACTGGTTGCGTCTGGCTGAATAACTGTCGTGTTCCAGACGACAGGTTTTCCAGAAAACGTCGTTGTCCTTCCTGATGAATGGTGTCAAATACCAGGCTGCTTTTCCCGCTTCCACTGACGCCCGTCACGATTGAGATCTGGTTATGCGGCAGATCCACGTCGATATTTTTCAGATTATGGCAGTGTGCCCCCCGAATTCGAATCATCTGATCATTCTGATATCGCATGGAGGGCCTTAAGAAGAAAGCATGTGTCAGCTGTTGAAAAACGAGTGAAGTAGATTCAGCGGGAATAGAATCTCTGGAACGAGAATGCTATGATTCTACAAAGTAAGGATATTTTTTAAAGATCACGTCCATCAGAGAGCCCGTGTTATCATGTCAATCATCCCCTGTTCCTTCTTGTTTCGGCATTCGATCGCTCTGCCACTGATACAGAATATTCCCCAACAGCGGGGGCGATTATTAAACCTTCCGGCTTCTGCGCTCTTGCCTGATCTGACATTTGACAAATCAAAAAAATGGGGAAAACTTAAAGTCGCCTGGAACCCGGAAGGACTGGCAATCAGTCTGCAGGTCAATCAGAAAAACCATCCGGTCACAGCGGTAGAAAGACTTAAAGTCTGG
>NZ_CAXAVM010000181.1:0-14350 GCF_963972345.1 uncultured Gimesia sp.
GACGGGTTCTGGAAGAGCGACAGTGATATGAATCTGCATTCAAAACAGCTGGTACTGGGAATCGACGGCGGGGGCTCTACAACACGGGCTGCGCTGGCGGTGGTTACGGAAACATGTGACTTTCATGTTGCCGGTCGTGGAACTGCGGGGGCATCGAATTTTAATTCCTGTGGCTGGCAGGTGGCGACGCGTCAGGTTCAGCGGGCGATTCAAAGTGCGTTTGAGTCGGCGGGAACAGAGCCGCATGCCGTCGCTGCGATCTGCCTGGGGATGTCGGGAGCGGGTCGAAGTGCTGAGCAGCAGGCGTGGTTGCGCTGGGCAGAGGAGAGCGGCATCGCAGAACAGGTAACTGTGGTGACGGATGCGGAAACCGTGCTGGCAGCAGGAACGCCGGATGGAACAGGAGTAGCGCTGATTGCCGGAACAGGATCGCTGGCGTTTGGCAAAAACGCAGCAGTTGAAAGTGCCCGCGCGGGAGGCTGGGGTTATCTGCTGGGAGACGAAGGCAGCGGCTATCAGATCGCGCTGGCGGCGCTGAAGGGGATTGCCCGCGCTGTTGATGGACGGGGACCAGAGACGAGTCTGCAAGCTGCGTTTCTGAAAGCTCTGGCTCTGAATGATCCGCGGGCATTGATCGGGTATCTGTATCATCCGGAGAGAGAAAGAAGTGAAATCGCGAGTTTGTCGCGACTGGTGTTTGCAGCAGCAGCGCAGGGAGATGTTGTGGCGCTTGATATTCTGCAGCAGGCGGTACTGGAACTGACGGAGCTGGTGCAGTCGGTGGTGACTCAATTATCTTTTTCCAGTGGTGAGTATGGGCTGGCATTGACGGGGGGCATCCTGCTGCATCAGCGCGGGTTTCGCGTTTCTTTGCTGGAATGCCTGCAGGAGCAGGAACTGGAGCCCACGGCGATTGAATGTGTGGAAGATGCGAGTCTGGGCGCGGTTCGACTGGCGATCAAGGGTTTGCAGAAGGCATGAGTCAGAGTCACTTAGTTCTGGGGAAATTCGGAGGGCAACTGCAGGTGTTTGATCGAGTAGGGGCTGCATTGCTGTTTCCAGCCGCCGTCTACTGTGATGGTAGTGCCTGTGAGGTAGCTGGCGTCATCGCTGGCCAGCATCACGATGACGCGTGCGATTTCTTCGGGTTGTGCCCAGCGCCGGAGGGGGATCATGTCTTCTGAGGCCTGCCGGATTTTCTGACTGGTCGCCTGTTGCTGGTCAGTGGCGATATCTTTCCCCATGGCGGTGTCGATGGCACCCGGATTGACACTGAGCACGCGAATTCCCGAAGGTCCATATAAGGTTGCCAGTTCGTAGGTGAGTGAGTCGAGCGCTCCTTTGGCGGCAACATATGCGGGGGCGATGCCGGCTGCCATCTGTGACTGGATGCTGGAGACATTGATGATCACGCCCCGTTGTCGGGCTTCCATATGTTCGGCGCACCAGCGCGAGAGAAAAGCGGGAGCGGTCAGACAGACACGCAGCGTTTTTTCCCAGCTGGCGAGTTCGATTTTCCGCATCGAAGTGATTTCGCGCCAGGCGGCGTTATTGACGAGGACATCGATGCGGCCCCAGTGTGAGATACATTGTTCGACGGCGGATCGGGCATAATCCAGATCGGCCAGATCGCCGAGGCAGGTCAGGAACTGTGCTCCCGTTTGTTCGATGCGGCTGGTGACAGGTTGCAGGTCGTCACCCGGCAGAGCCAGCAGTACGCAGTCGTAGCCTTGTTCTGCAAAGCGAACTGCGGTTTCGCCGCCGATGCCTCCTGCGGCGCCGGTGATCATCGCTACGGGTCGCTGATTCATGGTCTGGTCCTTTGATTCTTGACAGGGTGACAGAATTGTACGGATTTGATTAAGTGCGTTCCGTTTCCAGAATCACTGCCAGCCATTCGTTTTGTTCGACATAGGGTAAAGTGCGGAGCCCGAGAATGACCCCGGTTTGATTTGCAGAAACGGTTGTGTTCTGATCGCCGAGGACCGAGGAGATGGTTCCCAGTGCGTCGCCGGCCTGAACGCGATCCATCAGTTGTACGGCAGGTTCAAAGAAACCGGCTACGGGCGCGTTGTTGTGCAGCTGTAGATGACCGCTCTCACTGCTGTCATCTTCAATGTGGTACAGAGGTGATTTTCGTTCGATGGATACTTCCAGCATCTGCAGTTCCGCCAGCACGGAGAGACAGCCTGTGGTGTAGCCTGAAACCGCTTCCGGATTGCAGCCGCTGCCGCCCCCCCATTCGGCATAGATGGCGGGGACACCCAGATCGCGGGCAGCAGAAAGCGAGCGACCATTGAGATGCGCCGAGGTTCCCCAGACGACGGGCAGGTTGAGTGCGAGTGCCATCCTGCGCTGCATGTCCAGAATTTCAGGATTGGAATGCAGGGTGTAACCAGAGAAGGGGGCCAGGTTGGAAATGACACCTCCGGTATGCAGGTCGATCAGGTAGTCGGCTGATTGAATGAGTTGCGTTGCCTGGCTGGCGATCTGTTCTGTAATGGTTCCATCAGGCGATCCGGGAAAGGTGCGGGCCAGGTCCAGATCATCCGGGCCGGTGCGGCTGGTGCGTTCATAAGCGGGCTCATTCACGACCGGGACGAGGGTGACTTTTCCGGTCAGTTTTGATTTGTCGATGCTTGTAATCAGTTTGCGAACGGCGGCCATCGGCTCATATTCATCGCCGTGAATGCCTCCCAGGATCAGCAGGTGAGGGCCGGGCTGCTTGCCTTCAAGGATTACGGATTGAAACAGACTCTGCACTGGCATAAATGTATTCCAGGGTGGTAGGGGGAATGTGAACTCAGCTGGGGCGATCTGTTTTCCAGTCGATTTTGGCAGAGCTGCGTAATGACTGAATCGTTTTGTCCCAGAGGGAGCGCGAGAGGCTGCGATAAATTTCGCTGCGGACATCTTCCAGGCTGAACTGTCCGGGATGTTTTTTATTGAGTCTGGCGATGTGAATGCCAAACGGAGTTTGAAACGGTTCGCTGATGGCACCTTCTTCGAGCGGAAAGATGTTCTGTGTTAAGACGAGGGGCATTTTGCCGCGATAGGCGGACGGTACGAGTTTGCCGCCATCCTGTTTGCTGGGAGCAGCCGAGTATTGTGCGGCGGCTGCTGCAAAGGTCAGTTTGCCGTCCATGATCTGTTTGCGGATATCGGCCAGTTGTGCTTTGGCTTTGTCGACGGCTTCCTGGTTCGAGGGATCTTCCAGTTTCAGTAAGATATGGCTGGCTTCAATACGGGTGCCGTCCAGTTCTTCACGGTGCGTTTCGAAATACTTCTGGATTTTTTCCGGTGTGATCTGGCTGCCGGCAAAGATGTTCCATGCGAGTGGCAGTTCGATGGCAGCCCGCAGTTTTTCCGGGGGAAAGCCCAGTTCAGACAGGGTTTGATCCGGATCTCCCTCTTTTTTTCTGATGATGGATCTGATGCGGGACACATTTTGATCGAGTACCTCTGCGGGGACTGTGATTTTTTTATCAGCCAGAAAGTCCTGGATCAGTCGCTGGTTGATCAGACTTTCCAGAAGTGGTGCCGGGGCAGGATTCTGGTCGCCGGCCATTTTGCGGGAGAGCGTTGCAAAATCGAGATCTGCCTGGGTGACCGGCTGGCCGTTGACAGTGACCAGGACTTTGGTGGTGTCTTTTATTGTCGGAGCCTGGTTGGCGGCTGAAAGTGGGGCTGGTGCAGGGGAACAGACAACGAGCGCCAGCGAACTGACGATAAGAAAGGAGCGGCGAGAGATAAACATTCCAGGTTGCTTCCTGCGAAAAAACAATTCGAAATCAAAACCGGCTACGCTGGTGTATCATGGCAGATTGTAGTATCTCGAGGCTGGCTTGTCAGTCTGAATCCCGTTTGCAAAATTATGAAATTCCAAGTTGGACTCTAACAGAAAACTACCTAGACTGTGTCCAGTTATGCTGCAGCGTCTCCGGGGGCATTCGGTCCGAATAGACCAGATTGAGTGACGCTATGGTTCAATGCGCTGCGCTTTCAAATCTTGCCTGTCAGTCGCGGGCGTTCTGTCTGATATATGAAAATATCGACCGCACGCAGTTTCTGGAGCAGATCCATTTTCATTTCAATCAGAGGAGTCCAGACGATGTGGTCGATAATATTTGCCCAGGAGAAGCCTGCGAAAACAGAAGATTCGCTGCATGCCGTCACTGGAATCTGGGATACCGTCAAAGAATATCTGGCTACACAGGGAACCCAGTTAGGCATCAACATTGTTCTGTCGCTGCTGATTTTTCTGATAGGTAAGTGGATTACCAACATTCTCAGTCGCTTCTGTAACCGGTTGATGAAACAGGCGAAGGTCGATGACACGCTGGCCCGTTTTCTGTCGAACATCATCTATTCCGTACTGATGGTGATCGTAATTCTGGCAGCCATTTCCAAGCTGGGAATCAATACAAACTCCCTGGCTGCTGTACTGGCGGCTGCTGGATTTGCGATTGGCATGGCGTTTCAGGGGACGCTGGGGAATTTTGCATCGGGGGTGATGCTGATCCTGTTCAAGCCATTTCGTGTGGGAGATTATATCGAAGCAGGTGGAACGGCAGGCATTGTGGAAGAAATTCAGATCTTCTCCACATATCTGCGTACCGGGGATAATATCGCGATCGTTGTACCCAATGGCCAGATCACCGGAGGCACGATCAGGAATTTTTCAAAAAAGCCAACCAGGAGGATCGATCTGGTAATTGGTTGTGGATACGACGATGACCTGAGAGCTGTCAAATCGTTTCTGGAGGAAGTGGTGCAGGGAGACGAGCGGGTTCTGGCAGATCCTGCTCCCGTGGTTGCCGTGAGTGAACTGGGTGACAGCAGTGTGAACTTCGTGGTTCGTCCCTGGGTCAATAATGCAGATTACTGGACGACACGCTGGGATCTGACCGAACGGATCAAACTGGGCTTCGATGAACGCGGATTCAACATTCCCTATCCCACTCGTGATCTGCATGTTTATAACGAGTCCCCTGTCGCGGGTGACTGACTGGTTCTTATTTCCTGTCAGTTTGGAAAAGTAAAGTCTCATGACAGGATACTGTTGCGAGGCTTTTTTCTTTGCCAGCAAGCGGAAAACAGTCTGGTTTGCAGCGCTTGAGCAGAGCGACTGATCCTGCTGGAAGTATTTTTCGAGATCCGATCCCACTCACGCCCCTCTGGTTTCGTACTAATAAGAGGTGTGTGATTCAGTCGATTTGATCCGATCTCTCCGTTATTAAATTGGATCTCCGTTGAGATTTTTCCGATCAGAATTACTGTTTGAATTGACAGTATCTGGAATAATCGGAACATCCTTCCTTTTAATCGATCTAATTGTCCAATTTTAAGGGGGTCACCTCCACGTCTCCACTTCAGATGTGGTTTATACTTAGTTCAGAAGTCATCAGAAACAGGAACTTTTCCGCTGATTTAAATCTATAAATAGAGACGATTTCTCAATAATTCACTCTTCAAGTTACCCGGTTGATCAAATCTGGTAGATGCCAACTCAAGCAGGCCCGAGTTGACTTCTGTTTGATCAATCGGGTCTTTTTACGTCTGGACAGTACGGAAAGTCCAATCCGGTTTCATATCTGAAACCAAAGCTGAAAAATGCCTGAGATGAAAAAATGAATAGTAATGCTTTGCGGGGCATTTGTAATTATGTGAAGAATCCGTATTATATTAAGTTACAGCGACAGGACGTTTCACTTTTCTGCAGCCTTCGCTCGCCTGGCTGCACCGATCTTTTGAGGGCCTGTTCTCGCTTTTAATGATGTTCAAGTGATTTGTTGAATTAATCTGGCAACCTGTCGTTGTTAACTTCATTTCTTTCGATATACGTAGAGTGACTATGCAATCCCCACACCGACCGAGCTTACTACGAAAAATGAACGTTCGTAAGGTTCTGGAAGTTATCCAGAGCCAGGGAACATTAACACGCGCTGACGTCATGCGATGCTCAGGAATCAGTGCTCCTACCGTATCGAAAGCCGTGAGTGCTCTGCTGGACGCCGGTCTGCTGGAAGAACGGGAGACGGCTGAGTTTTCAGTAGGCCGCCCGGGCAAGTTATTACAGCTTCCCCGTTTCAGTGCCCAGGTGATTGGAGTCGTTCTGGAATGGGATTATTGCTCGGTCGTGGCATCCGGTCTGGACGGACATTTACATGAAGACAAGCTGGACCGCTTTAAGACGCCGCAGTCTTACTCAGAGCTGATTGAAATTATCTCCGGAAAGATTCTGAACCTGGTTGAGAAAGAAGAGATTCCTGCTCTGGGAGTCGGTATTACCGTGCCGGGGCTGGTGAACAGTAATGATGGTCGGATTTTTCTGGCGTCGAATCTGCACATTGTTGATGGACAGTCTCCGGCGGTCGACATTGCCAGCCGTACTGATCTGGAATGTGTACTTGTGCAGAAATCGACTTCATTGTGCCTGTCAGAGAAAACATATGGAGCAGGTCAGTCGGTAGATGATTTTATTAACCTCGATGTGACTTCAGGATTTGGAATGGGTGTGTTTACGGGTGGTCAGCTGCTGGATGGCCAGCATGGTCTGGCAGGTGAAATTGCCCATATCACAGTGGAACCCCAGGGGGGACGTGTCTGTGGTTGTGGAAATCTGGGATGTCTGGAAACCGTGGCTACTGATCTGGCATTGACGCATTATGTTTCGAAGCGAATAGGTAAGGACCTCGAATTCGAAGCGATTGCAGAACTCGTCAAGCAGGGCGAGCTTGATATCACTCCCGAATTAGACCGCACAATTGAGTTTCTGGCGATAGGTGTTGCGGCGGCGATCAATATCTTCAATCCGGCAAATATCTTTATCACTGCCCGCCTGTTCGATCTGCGTGATGACGTATTCGATAAAATGTGTAAGATTGCAAAAGGTCGCGCTTTGCAGCCTTCCTCAAGTTCCTGTGAAATTGAACGATCCAAAGGGAATAAGTATCTGGGTGCAGTCGCCGGTATCATCAACCATCTGGCAAATGCATTAGGACCCCGTCTGACTTAGCCTGCAGCAGACTGTTCCCGCTTCAACGTGGAGGGAGATCACCAGGAGATGTCATCTGCTGCCGACCAGATAACCCGCGAGTACCTTTCGGAATCGATCCATTTACTGGAAGAGTCTGTACGCAAAATAGAACACTGTCTGAAACAGCTGGATCTCAATCAGGTGTGGTGGCGACCCGAACCGGAGCTCAACAGTATTGGGAATCTGATCCTGCATATCTGCGGTAATCTGAACCAGTGGGCCATCAATGGAATCCCGGCACGACAGGCTGAGCGGCAGCGTGAGCAGGAATTCAGTCCGGACACCAGACTCTCACTGGATGAGTTACGGGGAATGCTGAATCAGACGGTCGCACAGGCAGTCGACTCCCTGCATTCGATTTCGCCTGAAACCTTACTGGAAACGCGTCAGATCCAGGGGTTCACAGTGACGGTTCTGGGAGCGATTTCTCATACGGTTCCCCATTTTGTGGGACACACCCATCAGATCATCTATCTGACCCGTCTGCAACGGGGCAAAACGTACCAGTTTGACTGGTCCCCGGATTCGCAGCAGAAACGGGTACCGCTTTAAACAGATGTCGAGACTGTGTCCAGATTTATTGCAGCGTCTACAGGGCCATTTGGACCGGGTAAAATAGATCGAAAGACGCTACGGTTAAATATGATGCGCTTTAGATCCCTGCAATTCATTTTTTCTGTTTCTCTCTGAATTTTGAAGCGGAATCACTCTGTCGAGAATCTCAACTCCAGAAGACCATGTTTGTTTTTTAGAGGCAGGGCCTGCGTTACAATATTTGAAAAGAGTCTCCGTTCCTTCCCGTTGAGATCCGTAAAGGCGTTTATGATATGTCCCGTAAAGGAAAAAAGTCTTCCAGCAGGACTGAGAAACGGGTGCCTGAAAAAACGGCTGGATCCGGACCCGCTGCAGCTGATATTCCTGAAGATCGGAATCGGCAATCTTCCCTCTTTCCGCGTGTGAGTCGTCTCCCTGTTGAGCTGAGTTTTTTATCGCTCCTGCTGCTGTGGACGTTTCTGGTAGCCTGTTTTCCTTTACGTAATATGGATATCTGGTGGCATTTGCGGACAGGACAATTGATTCTGGAACGTGGTACCGTTCCGTATTTCGACTGGTTTACTTTTATCGATTATGATCGTCCCTGGATTGATCTGCACTGGGGATTTCAGATTCTGGTGACCTGGCTTTATCGCTGGGGTGGCGTGGATTTACTGGTACTGACCAAGTCGTGCTGCCTCGCTCTGACAATAGGTGTGGCCTGGTATGCTTCTGGCAGGTCCTTGCCCGCCTGCTGGAAAGCGCTATGCTGGGTCTTACCTGTCGTCTGTCTTTCCGGTCGTTCTGTTGTTCGTCCCGAAATGTTATCACTGCTGTATCTTGCGGTCTGGATGTATGTCATCAGTCGCCTCCCCACGCATCCCAGGTTGATCTATCTGATCCCCCTCGTCACGTTGCTGTGGGTCAACAGCCATGCCTTGTTCGTACTGGGATTGGTCGTCAGTGGACTGTTTGTGACTGATTTTGTGATTCGCATTTTGGCACAGGGACGCTTTGGTATCGACCCGCCTGACGATTCGCTGTCGGTCATTATGCTGGTCAGAGCAGGCGTGTTGACGGTGATTGCCTGTTTTCTGAATCCCTATTTTGAGCAGGGGGTTTTATTTCCGCTGACCCTGTATGAAAAGTTCTCAGTCGATCAGGCATTTTATTCGGTGAGAGTCGGTGAATTTCAACGGCCGCTGGATTTCATCAGGCAGAATGGTCTGGGGAACCTGTTTCTGCTCTCGCAGGTTCTACTGGCGATATTAACTTTTTGCAGTTTCATTCCTCTCTTAAAGTCCCGGCGAGTCAACCCGTTTCGGATCTTACTTTTTATTGCCTTCACTCATCTGGCATTGAAGGCCTCACGCAATACGGCAATCTTTGCACTGATTTCGGGGATGGTCTTATGTGACAATTTATCGGACTGGTTGCGAATGACTGTGACTCGACCAACACGGGGTCAGAAAGAAACCGGTACCAGGAGATCACTGCGATTATTCGATGAATCGTTATTGAAAAACGGGAGCAGCGCTGTCGTATTGCTGTTTCTGCTGCTTAGTGTCATTACCGGTTACTGGCATGCGTGGGGAGGGGAAGGAAAAGTTCTGGGACTGGGAGAACAGGAAGCATGGTATGCGCATGCAGCATCAAAATTCGCGGGACAGCCAGGCATGCCGGATCGTGCTTTTGTTTCCAATAATGGACAGGCGGCTGTGTATATATTTCATAATGGTCCCGAGAGAAAAGTGTTTTTCGATGGCCGACTGGAAGTGAATTCTAAAGAGACATTTCAGTTGTATGAACAGTTTAAGCAACAGATGTCGTTTAACAGTTCCGGCTGGGCCTATCTGCTGGAAGACAAAGAAGGGCATCTTCCGGCGATTATCCTGGACAGCCGATATTCTCGAAACGAGATCAATGGCCTGTTAAACAATCCACAATGGCGCCTCGTCTTTGCTGATGAGACCGCCGCCGTGTTTCTCGATCAGAAGACTGCAGACCGGCTGAAATTGACTGTAGTAGATCCGACACCCCTCATTTCTCCACCAGGGATGAAAATTCTTAAAAGTAAATGAACGACAGCAGGTCTGAACCAGTGGGGTTGACTGAAATTAAACTGTCAAAATGAATTGGCGCTTGCAAAAAGGAACTGATCACAGGACATTAGATTATGTCCATTTTTACTGTAGCGTCTCCGGGTCATTTGAACCGAGTGTCATAGATTGAGAGACGCTATGGTGATAGGTGATACGCTCCAGCTTGTGTCCTGTCTGCAGACAGAAGCTTCCATGAGTCATCAGGTTTGCGGATGATGAGTTTGAATTCGGGACAGGCTCGGAAGTTCAATCAGTGTTAAACGGCCTGCATGATTCTGCATACAGGTCTCTATTCTATAATTGCTACAGGAGAAACAACATGAAACGTTTAATGGTCAGAACAAAACTGATCTATACGATTACG
Source organism: uncultured Gimesia sp. (assembly GCF_963972345.1). NCBI lineage: Bacteria > Pseudomonadati > Planctomycetota > Planctomycetia > Planctomycetales > Planctomycetaceae > Gimesia > uncultured Gimesia sp. The sequence goes on from NZ_CAXAVM010000181.1 coordinate 10,040, forward strand.
CTGGGGATGTTTTTGATGTCAACTGGTCTGTTGCAGGCTCAGGAGGCCCAGCAGCAGGCATACAAAACACCACTCTCAAAGCTGGAATTGAAATCAGGAGATTCCATCGTATTTCTGGGTGACAGCATTACTCACCAGTGCCTGTATACACAATATGTGGAAGACTTCTTTTACACACGCTATCCCAAAATGCGATTGAAATTTCATAATGCGGGTGTCGGCGGAGCGAAAGCCTGGGATGCGCTGGTGCGGTTTGATCGGGATGTGGCAGCTTATAAACCCAAGTACGTTACGGTACTGCTGGGGATGAATGACGGGCAGTATCAGCCATTCAATGAGGCGATCTTTCAGACTTATTACAATGACATGAAAGAGTTGATCACAAAAATTGAAGCGATCAAGGCAACACCCATTTTAATGACCCCCACGATGTTCGATGCACGGGCTGCCAGAATGGGCACGCGGAAGCGTGATCCCAGTGCTGTCGAATTATACAACTCGGTACTCGCCTATTATGGAGCCTGGTTGCGTGAAGTAGCAGCGGAATCTGGCTTTGGATTTGTCGACATGTACGGCCCTTTAAATAACATCACGATTGCTGCCCGCCAGAAAGATCCTCACTTTACGCTGATTCGTGATGCTATTCATCCCGATGAGCCAGGACAGGTTGTGATGGCAGTTGCTTTGCTCTCAGACATGAATGTGCAACGACAGGTTTCCCGGATCACGATCAGTGAGAAAGCTAATGGCGAGCCAGCGGCAGTCGTACGGGGAGGCAAGCTGACGGATCTGGTTTATGATGCAGACGGAGTTTCGTTCACCTGGCAGGCAGACAGTCTACCCTGGGTCGTGCCCCAAGATGCACAGCTGGGAGCTGAACTGACGAAGCTGGGACATCGTATGAGCCAGGAAGCATTGTCGATTCATGGCCTGCCTGCTGGACGCTATGAACTGACGATTGATGATGCAGTGGTTGGACAGTATTCGAATACTACTTTAGCACAGCATATTGAGTTACAGGGTAACTCAAAAACTCCTCAATACCAGCAGGCGATGAAAGTGGCGCTGCTGAATCAGGAACGCAATGATGGTCCTGTGAAAGCTAAACGGAACATCTGGCGGGCATTTCAACAGTTCGCCCGTAACAAACGTAAACTGGATGCAGAGGAAGGTGAAAAGAACACTCAGAAGCTGGAGGGCCTGGAGAAGCAGTTAGCCGGTCAGGAAAAAACGATCCAGGAGAGTGAAGCGGCAGCACTGGCTTTGGAAGATAAAATTTACGAAGTGAATCAGCCGGTAGCGCGGAAATATGTCTTGAAAAAAGTAGCCGCTGGTAAGAAGCAGAAATGAAGCGGCAGCGATCTGGAATAGAGTATTGAATTGAAAACAGGCAGCCGGAGAACTCTTCTTGGGCTGCCTGTTTTAATTGCTCTAATGATAGATTCCCAGCGTTTGTTTAAACCAGGAACACAAACGTCAGCAAAATCGACAATGGTAACAGCACGATACAGCTGTAAATCATATAACCGAAAAAGCTGGGCATGCGGATGTTATTCTTTTCGGCAATGGCTTTGACCATAAAGTTAGGGCCGTTTCCGATGTAAGTCATGGCACCCATGAAGACCGAACCCAGACTGATGGCGATGAGTGCAAGTTCATTGACTCCTGCAATCTCGGGTCCAGCGGTGGGAGCCGCTTTTGCTGTCTCAAAGAAGACCACATAAGTAGGGGCATTATCCAAGAAGCTGGAGAGACTGCCTGTGGCCCAGTAAAACTTCCAGGGGGCATCAATTCCCAGTGAGCCACCATACACGTTCAAGATTTGAACCGGCGCCTGCATGCAGATAAAGATCCCCACAAATAACGCAGCGACTTCCAGAATGGCATCGTAGTTGAAGGAGTTCTGCTCCCGGATGCTTTTCGGTGTGGTCAGTAATGAGATGCCTGCCAGGCCGAACATGCAGACTTCCCTGAAAAAGTGAGGCGCATGCCAGCCGTTTGTGTAAGGGACCGGTTTCGAGGGATCAAGTAAAGCCACACAGAAAATGACCAGCAGCAACCAGAGAAAGTTAAGCCCGCCTCGGAGTGCGAAGGGCTCGATGTTTTCCGGCGGTGCTTCGACCTTTTCCCGGTTTTCTTTCTTGTAACGAATTGTGTCGTAGATGAAATAAACCGCCAGCAGGCAGAGATTCATCGCCAGCCACATCGGCCACAGATTGAGTGTCCATGTAAAAGGTACGCCTCTCAAGAACCCCAGGAAAAGGGGAGGGTCGCCGATCGGCAGCAGACATCCGCCGGTATTACAGACGACAAAAATGAAAAAGATGATCGTATGAGCCACGTAATCCCGTTTTGCATTTGCTTTCAGCAGGGGGCGAATCAGCAACATGGCAGCGCCGGTCGTTCCAATGAAACTGGAAATCGCAGCCCCAATCGCGAGGATGGCGGTGTTCAGCCTGGGGCGACCTACCAGATTCCCATTGAAAGCGATTCCACCGCTGATCACATACAGGCTGAAAAGCAGGGCGATAAAGGGAATGTATTCCACCAGGATCGCATTTTTCAGAACGACTATTGCAGCCGGGATCCCGGGAGCAGAGAGTTCATGAGTGCCATGGTCGACAACGCCATGCCCGTAGATGAATGTGTAATAGAGTAGAGTGACCAGACCGAGGCTGACCGCGACCAGCAGACGGTTTTTGTTATGTTCCCACCATTCTTCCGTTTTATGGATCAGCGGCAGAAATGCGATACACAGCAGGAGCAAGGCGAACGGAATGACACTGTAGAATGCAGGGGGCTCAGCGTGAGCATGCTGCTCTGTGTGTGGCTGTTCTGTTGTGGATACTAAGTGTGTTGCATCCAGTTGCGCAGACGTATCAGCGATTAAGTTCATCTCAATCGCCCTCCATAATTTGGGGAATATTGTATGTGGGTTAAATCCGGAAAATCCATTTTCGTTTAGACAGTGTCCAGTTTTTCTGTAGTGTCTCTAAAGCCATTGGGGACGAGTATCACAGATTCAGAGACGTCAGGGTGAAATCTGATACCCTCTATCACTGTGAACACAAGCAGCCTGCTTGTTTAGGGGCGGAATTTAAAATCTGTGGATTATGGCATGATCAGGGATTGTGTACAATGTCCAAATCATCTGGAATTTCAATTCCATTTATGAATTCGCTAACAGATTTCGACGCTCATCCGCGGATATTGAACAGGGTTTCATTTCTGCCAGATATTGCCGGATCAGCTCAGCTGCCTGGCTGCTTTCCAGCAATTCCAGCGAAATTAATGTTTTCCCCAGTACGATGGGCGGTTCAACCTGCAAGGCCAGGAGATATGCCGTCTGTTCCTCTGTCAGAAATTTCTGCTGGATCGCGATTTCTCCAAATCGCAAACCCTTGAGTTGCTGCAGTTCCAGGATCTGGGAGACGTCGTTCTCGGAGAGCAGTTTCTCAGCAATGGCAAGTTCACCCATACGAGTCTGGTTCTGTTGTTTCGGGCATTTCAGCAGTGCTTTTGATATCGTGGGAATATCAAAGACTTCCTTTGTGACCAGCCAGCGACTGAATCGGCAGCGTTTGATCTGCTTATGAAGTTCCTGATCTTCTTTGCTGATAATCGAACGGACGTGAACCTGATTTCTGCCGTTTTCTTTGGACTCGTACATCGCTTCATCGGCTTCAGCAACGAGACGCTCTGCGAATCCTGTTAAATCTCTCGGAGGAATTCCAACGACTGCTCCCAGGCTGGCGGTCACGGGAACGCGGTTTCCTTCAAACTCGATGACTTCGTTTTCAATCAGTTTTCGAAGACGTTCTGCCAGGTCACGAATTCCATTCTCAGACGGGTTATTGACCATGATCACGAACTCTTCTCCACCATAGCGACAGAATACATCTGAGCGTCTGGTGGCTTCGCTGGCTACTTTGGCGACGCGCTGTAATACCAGGTCACCAAACTGATGTCCGTAAGTATCATTCAGAACTTTGAAGCGATCAATATCGGAAAAGATAATACCAATCGGTTGTGCAGCGCGAGCACAGGCATAAAGTTCCTTTTCGAAATTTTCATTGAAGTAACTGCGATTATAGGTTTTGGTCAGAGGATCATGTATGGCTTTGCTCTGGAGCTGTTTGTTTTCTGATTCCAGTTTGTTTTTCTGTTCTTCAATGACAGCCTGGCGGGCGAACGCCTGTGTGGTATCGACCTGAGCCTTCATGGTCATCTGCACTAACTGCTCGTTGGCTCTGGCCATGATTTCAAACGGGGATTCAATGTCGTCCATATTGACCGAGAAAATCTGCGCCG
>NZ_CAXAVM010000182.1:0-14167 GCF_963972345.1 uncultured Gimesia sp.
CTTATTAATTTCGAAAATAGCAATCAAAGGGAGCTTTTCTACAGAGCAGGTCAGGACTCTTTTTAATTGAGTCCAGACCCCCTTTTTGTTTGACGTTACTTGTATGCAGTACCAAGAGCGGAAAAGATCCAAAAACGAGATTGATTATATAGTCAACTCTACTCAAAAAAGCACTTGTAAATGATGCACCAACTGCCCAGTTATCAAATGCACTTAGTAAAAATATGAGGAAACAAATAAAAACGATATTGTATACACTCAGTTTAATAGCAGAAGCGATACTGGAATTAGAGATTTGATTATTGAACCACATATGAGACATTATGAGTGGCCACTCACAAAATGTCACAATAGTAACTGCTGTTGTAAGAGAAAGTGAAATCGGCTTTATTGACCAAATCATGATCGAATCAATTTCAGCCAACAACGAAACTAGATACAAAGAAATGAAGATTATCCATATCGAATAATACATCCAACAATAATATAACAGAGTTTGATTTCGAGGATTAACTATAGCAAATTTTCTTAATACTTCGGAAATACTTAACTGAAATATTTCTTCAATTCCTTTGACTACTCCTATCAGCACACCAGTACTAAGAGCTAATGCCAGCAGACCGTGTCTTGTAAATAAAACGAAAGCCAATATCGGCACAATAATGGCCAACAGTATAATTAAACTTGATGGTTTTGGCATTATACCTGCCTTCCCTGCGTACGGAGTCGTTCCACTCGTTTTTGATTCACATACTAGCCACGATGTTGCTGCAACTCTATCACATAATGATATGTCATTGCATCTCCTTCCAGCTAAAAATCATTCCTCATCAACAGGAGATTCATCCGGTAAAGGCAGCACCAACTCTTCCTCCGGCGGGGTTTCTTTCCGGGGGATCAACCAGGCATATTCGGGCAGCCAGCGGGCTTTGTGGGCACTGATCAGGAAGGCGAGCAATAACGCGCCCACCGACCAGAGGAATGCAATCACCGCCGATTGATCCAGCGTGCGCGTTGCCAGCCGAAATCCGTAGGTCGCGCTGGTGTAGAGCAGAATACTCAACGTCGCGGCGAACGAATACGTAAACCAGCGGTTCGACCAGAGCCGGGCAATCAGCAGACAGCCCGCGGCCCACGTGGCCACATACGTCAGTCGCCAGGCCAGCGGGATCTCTGCCGCTCGCTCATTCAGAATCACGACGACCGCGACCAGCGGGACCAGCAGCGCACAGACACATTGCAGCACACGACTGAAGGCATCTTGAAACGTCAGCCCCATTACCAGGAACGAAATCCATATCAGATGGAAACAGGTGGTGAACCGGTACTGGAACAGCACCGTGTCCGGAATCACCAGCCAGATTCCGGCTGTCGCCGCCAGCACGCCTGCCGCACAGATTCCGGAGGAACGCTGGCGAAGCCCCAGCATCAACAGCAATCCGCCATCCAGCAGCAACGGCCAGGGCGTCGGCTCGATCAATGTCCGCGAACCCAGTGTCTGTGGTCCGACGATCGAGAGCAGCGCCACGGCTCCCAGGCCGGCTGCCATCGCGCCCGGCACACGTCGCAACGCTGCCAGCAGATAAAAGCCGATCAGCAGCCAGACGGTCAACCAGATCGGTCCGCCGATGACGTCTGTCACTTTGAAAAGAAACCCGGTGTGAACCGGCCCCGTCGTCGCGGGCATCGCCAGCAACAGTAATAAGGGCGAAAAGCGGATCACGCCTGCCTGAAAGGTTTTATTCTTCGTCACCAGGCTGCCTTCCAGCAACAACAGAAGCAGGACAAAGCCAAGCGGAATCAAAAAATAGAAGCCCCATAATGTATCAAAGGAAATGAGTCGGGGCCCGCTTCCCGAGGTAATCCACATGGGTCCCGCCGGTCCGAACGTGAGACAGAGCGCAAACGAGCGCAGACTGACACAGGCGGCGAACATGCCAAACGCGATCCAGGGAAACCACGGCCAGCCCCAGGGAGTGCCGTTCCCTTTGACATACGAGACGCCTCCGCGGACGGCAGGCAGCAGAAACAAAAACAGAATCGAGCCGACCACCGGAAACAGAAACAGCGTCCATTCGAGTTCGGCAGCCGGTCGCGGATGCATCTCGGGAGAACACCACCAGGGAGCGAAATAAAACAGCGCCAGGAACAGGTGATACGGAATCCGATAGCGGGCCCCCAGGCGAATGCCGGTTCCCCACAAGACGGCTTCGGAAACCAGCGCCGAAAACAGAAAGCCGCCGATCATCAACATCATTCCCTGATCGGGTGTAATCCGCGAAAACAGATCATCCATACTGACCGAGACCCCAAGAAACAGCAGCAGCAACAGCAGCAGAATCGAGCGGGCATCTTCCCAGACCTTGCCCCAGCGGACAATCAGCACACCAATCCCCGCCAGCAACAGGGTATAGCCGGCAAGCACTCCCATCATGATCCAGCAGTTGATGGAACCGATCTCAATGGTTCCGTAAGCAGACCGCACGGCGAACAACATCAATACCGCACTGATCACATAGAACGGATTGTGGTTGTAAAGGTAATGCAGGACCGAGCGGTGAGAAGCAGAAGCAGACATGACAGCCTCCTCTCATCAAGAAATGAAAAAATATAAAACCCCGGAACCGGGGATAAAAAGACAGGTTCACTTCTATGGAAACTGCAGTATACCAGATTTGTTTAAACGGTTATATGAAATTCCCAATTGCGGCCCGTTTTCGGAAATGCCGAAACAACATTGTTGACAGCAACAATTCTCTCTGAATTTTTCTTGCATCCCGGTAGAAAATGATATAATCCACACATCAACTCCAGTTTATGCGAATCACAGCGAGGTTGAGGATGGACGAATTCCAGATGAACCGCAGGCAGGCCCTGATTGCGAGTGGCCTGGGAACGCTCAGTCTCGGTATGCCGGGCATGGTGCTGGGGAGTGACAAGATCGACGCGTCGGGCAAAGCGGTCGCGGCGGAGAAGTCCTGTATCTTCATCCTGCTGTGTGGCGGGCCGAGTCACCTCGACACCTGGGATATGAAACCCGAGGCCCCGCTGGAATACCGCGGTCCTTACATGCCCATCGACACCAAAGTGCCGGGCATGCGGATCAATGAGATGCACACGGAACTGGCTAAACTGACGGACGAGTTCACGCTGATTAATTCCATGTCGCATCCGGGTTCGATCAGCAATCACTTCGATGCGATGCACAACCTGCTCAGCGGGCAGTCGGACAAACGCGTGCAGCAGGGCATGTCGAACGAACAACCTTATCTCGGATCGCACGTCGCCCGACACAAACCGAGTAAACGTAATTTCGTCTCCAACGCCTGGCTCATCAAATGCGTGGGGCCGCCTGTCTTCTGCGCGCCCAATATCGGGATCGGCGGTTATCTGGGTTCCGCGTATGCCCCGGTCTTTGTCGGTTCGGCTGATAATCATCCTGCGATGAAAGACTTCAAGCCACCTGAAATTTACGCCCCCTACGACGAACCGCGTTTCGAAAAGCGAAAGGAAGTCCTGAGTAAACTGGAGTCCGATCGGCTCGACCGGGACCAGACCGTCAAAGACTGGTCAGATCTGCGCGAGAAAACTTACGAAGCACTGACCCGCGCTGAAGGCCGCAAGGCATTCAACATGGACGAAGAACCGGATCAGGTCCGCCAGCGATACGGCATGCATCCGCTCGGACAGAATCTGCTGCTCGCTCGCCGCATGGTGGAATCGGGGGTTCGCTTTGTCACTGTCAACGGCTGGACCGGCCAGGCAGATCATGACAAACAGGGCCCGCCCAGCAGCAGCTGGGACATGCACGGCGGCAATATGGGGATGGGCAATGCCTTCGGGAACGGTTCCTACGGCATGGGCTTCTGCCTGCCTCGTCTGGATCAGGCGCTGGCGGCGCTGCTATCGGATCTCAAAGAGCGTGGCATGCTGGATAATACACTGGTCGTGGTGACCGGTGAATTCGGCCGCACACCGAATGTGCTCAAACAGGATCCCCCCGGTCGCCAGCACTGGCCGCGTTGTTTCTCCTCCATCCTCGCCGGCGCGGGTATCGCCGGAGGCCAGGTCTACGGCAAATCGAACAAGTACGGCCAATACCCGACCGACAATCCCGTTCGCCCCGAAGAACTGGCCGCGACGATCTACCATGCGCTCGACATTCCGATCAACGATCCCAAGGACCCGACCGGCATCCTGCGCACCCTGACCACGGGCAAACCGATCATGGAACTGTTTGGGTAGCCGGATGGGCAGTCGCTCTGCGCTAGCCGTCAATAGTCTCGAATAATTGCCGCAGCCGCTTGCCGCTAATCGCACAGATTTTGTGCTCTTAAAACATGCAGGCAGGACAGTGCCCAACTGCCATCCGCGCCCGTCTTCTGATCGTCATCCCGTAGCGACGACTGCGTAATCGCTCCCTCAGTAATACACCAGCCTGGGAATTTTTACATTTTGGCTGATTTTAGATTGACGCCCCCGACTATGTGTATTAGTGTAGTAATACACATGAGGTTTAGTCAATGACAATCAAAGCCACACAATTTGAAGTGCATCCCTCTGCCGGGGTGCCGATCTACCTGCAGATCATCAGCCAGATTAATGCGATGATTGCGGGCGGGCATTTGAACGCAGGAGATATGCTCCCCAGCGTGCGTCAAATGGCGACGACACTCGGCGTGAATACGATGACGATTTCGAAAGCCTATTCCAAACTGGAAGCGGACCAAGTCGTAGAGCGGGTGCGGGGCAAGGGAATGCTGGTACGAAAGTCGGTTCCCGCGGGAAGCGCGAAAGAGCGTATGCAGGACCTCAAGCCACTGATGGAGCAGGCCATTGTACATGGACGTCAACTCGGGCTCAGCGATGAGCAGATTCTGGCAGTCGTCAACAAGCTGTTACGGGAATACAAACCATGAGCAATGCAATCATTCAAACCGTGGATCTGCACAAGCAGTTTCAAGATACCCCGGTTCTGACGGGCCTGGATCTTCAAATCAACGCGGGACAAGTCGTCGGTTTACTGGGTACAAACGGATCTGGAAAAACGACGCTCATCAAGTGTTTGCTGGGATTAATCAGAGCGACTTCCGGCATGAGTTCTGTTTTTGGTCAGAATTCCTGGGACCTGGATGCGTCCGCCAAATCCCGTTTAGGTTACGTCTCACAAGATTGTGTGTTGCTCCCCTGGATGACGGTTAAAGCCCTGACAGAATATACGGGCGCCTTTTACGCCCGCTGGGATCAGAAATACGTCAATACACTGCTCAAGGAATGGAAACTGAACGAGACGCAACGCGTGGGAGCACTTTCGACCGGGCAGCGTCAGAAGCTGTCCGTAATCTTAGCGTTGGGGCATCACCCGGAACTGCTGATCCTGGATGAGCCGGTTGCCAGTCTCGATCCCGTGGCCCGCCGCCAGTTTCTACAGTCTTTGATTGAGTTCACAGAACAGGAAGAGAATACCATTCTGTTTTCGACTCATATCACATCTGACCTGGAACGCGTCACTTCCCACGTGGCATTTCTGGATAACGGAAAACTCGGCTTCTTCGGCGAACTGGACTCACTGATCCATCATGTGAAACGCATCCGCATCACAGCCGAACACGACCTGCCACAGAACCTGAATCTGCCAGGCACACTGCGTTCAGAAATCGACGGCAAACATGCACTAATAGCGGTGAAAGAGTTTGATGCCGTTTTACTGGAGAGTCTCTCAAACGAATTACAGGCAACAACGACTGTGGAAGACCTGAATCTGGAAGAAATCTTTCTGGAACTCTCGGGAGTCTCCTCACGGACAGAAGCGGAGGCCATTCAATGAAAGGGCATCACAATCTATACCGGCAGATCCTCAAGACCTACTGGCAGCGTCCGCTCATCCTGTTATTGACAGCCATTTATTTGATTCTTTTCTTATCTCTGGCCCTGGGTCCGACGGGCGGCAATGTCATGCAGGTCGGGGCACGACCGCAAGCGCCAGGGCAGATAGAAAGAGTTTATACCGCTGATGCCTTCTCCAACACAGAGAATTCACCGAATTTCCAAACGCTCCCCGAACTAGTGGAACAGGTTGCCCCTGCTGAGATTCAATCACTCAGCCTGACCAGAGTGAGCATGGAAGATTCCTTACCCGACCTGAGTCCGTTTCGAAATCTGGTTTACCTGGAACTGAACGATTTCGATCTGACGGCAGCCCATGTCGAACAGATCTGCCAACTTCCCAAACTGGATGCGCTGGTATTTCTGGGCACTCAACTTCCTGCCGGCGCCTTACAAAGATTCGGTGAGAAAGTGACTCAGCTGGAAGTGCTCGCTTCGACACTGGAAGCCCACTCTCATGAATGCCCCAACATGACCAGCGTGCACTTACTGGCTTTACACTATGATGATACATCGCCTGAACTGCTGACCCATGTCACACAAATCCCCGCTCTACAGCAACTCACACTCATTGCTTCACTCAACTATGACCCGAGTCACAAACAACCGGAAACACAACAGACCTGGAATGCAATTGACCTGTCCCAGGAACAAATTGAACAGCTGCGCAATTCTCCGACGCTGAAAGAAGTCTATGCAAACTGGTTCTTAATGAAGCATTTACGACATTTTAACGAGAGTACACTGCTTCCGGTGCGTGCGTTGCCGATAACCTATTCAAAGTCGAAGCTGGGTGCCATCCAACGATCGGTGTTTTCCGGTGCCCTGTTGTTTGCCATTCTCTATCTGCAGCTGTGGGCACACTTCGTCACTCCCGCGGCCAGTCTGACTCCCAATTATCTCGCACCGCATCGACGTATCGCAGTACTAATTCTGTCGACAGGATCGTTGATACTTCCCCTTACATTATTGCGTTATGATATTGGTATGCTGCCGGCGCTCAGTCTCGTTCTCCTGCTCCCTGCCATGTTGAGTATGTTTTCTGTCATGCAGCTTTCCAACAACCCTTTCCGACACTGGTTGATACTGCCACTGCTGCCGTTTTTCTTCATGTACATTCCGCTCTTCTTTGATTCGACCTTTAAGATCATCGCTATCGAGACAATCTGGTATTTACAAGGTCATCTACCCGGTATGGCATGCACCATCATCGCGCTGGAAGTCCTCTCTGTTTTCTGGATCCTGCTCAGGTTGCCTGCCATCACTGAGAAGGTGAACGAGACATTCATGACCACACCTGCCTTCTCCCCCTGGGAAAAAGATCGAGACCAGCAATCCCAAGGGTTAAAACCTGGAAAACCCTTCATCTGGGTCCTGGATCGTGGTTTGAAAAAATTGCATTATACAGAGAGGTCCACCTGGCAGATGGCCTGTTTGTGGCGACACGGGAATGCATTCAGTCTCGGCAGCACACTCGGGGTACTGGGAGGCTTCGTTTTTTTCCTGATCCTGTCTCAAGGGCTCTACAGACTGATGTCCGGAGATCCATTCTTCACGCAAAACAGCCCCTTGATCCCAGTTCTCTATTCGTGCCTTTTCAGTACCGGGGCATTCTTGCCTGCGATTGCCTGGAGACAAAGACGCAAGGCTCTGCAGATCGAATCATTACGACCGGTCAGTCGCCAATCGCTGGTAAAACAGTTGTACCTGTCATTGGCGATCGACCACAGCTTGCTTATGATCGGTTTCCTCGTGCTACTCCCGTTCCGCATAATGGATGTCTCTGCCGGCACACTCGAATTGTTCAATCTGATGCTGCTGGTTAGCATTGCTGCTCCGTTATGGATCCTCGGAACGAACGCGACCGTCCTGGTCTTCAAACGCACCTGGATCATTGTGGGCAGCATGTTTGCCCTGTATACCCTGGCAGGCACGTTGGTCATCAGCATAATCGCCTGGCAGTACCAGCCTGGATCAAATTTTATCCCAGACCTGCAAACGATGTTCGTTTCCACATTGATGGCCATTGCCGGTGCCCTCTGCCTCAACGTGCTGATGTATCGTGCGGCCCTCAAACGTGAATGGGGATAAGCACACTGCCTGAGCATCCGCTGGTCCCCCATGGTATTCATAAACGGGACCGCATCACATTAACACACGCTTATTCATTGTTCTTATCAAAGCTGTGTTATAGACTATTTTACGTCATGACCTGGCACTGAATCGCATCATGATTCATCTAAAAATAATCGAAATTGCTTGAGAGCAAATACGTTAACGAACAAAAGAGAAACACCCATGAATCATTTGACAGTTTGCTCCCTGGTGATGAGTTTGATTTTCTCTGTCAGTTCCCTCTCCGCTGCCGAGCGGGAACCTCAGGTGAAATCGTTGCAACCCGGCGTGAAACTGACTCTCGTCGCCGAGCATCCCGAACTGGCGACCCCGACCGGCGTTGATGTGGACGAACAGGGGCGCATCTGGGTCGTCGCCACACATACGCATTTTCGACCCGACGATTATGTCGGCCCGGAGCATGATGAAATCCTCGTCTTTTCTGATCCGAACAGTGAAGGCCGTGCCCAAAAACGACAGGTCTTCTATAATGCCACCGATGCCACCATGGACCTCGAACTGGGACCGGATGGCTGGGTGTACCTCGCCGAACGGGACCGGATTCTCCGCATCAAGGATACCAACGGCGACGGCAAGGCGGATGTCGAAGAGAATATCGCAGTCCTGAAAAGTGAAGCCGACTATCCTCACAATGGCCTGGAAGGACTGGCGTGGAATCCGAATGGCGACCTGGTCTTTGCCCTCGGCGAGAACTTCGCTAAGCCCTGGTCTCTGACGGGAACTGATGGCGTAGTTGTCGAAGGTGCCGGCGAAGGAGGCATCTTCCGCTGCAGCGCTGATGGTTCGCAACTGCGACGCATCGCGGAAGGATTCTGGAATCCGTTCGGCATCTGTGTTCGCGCGGACGGTCAAATCTTTGCTGCCGAAAACGATCCCGGCGAACGTCCTCCCTGTCGAGTGCTGCACATCGTCGAAGGGGGTGACTACGGTTATGAACGCAGTTATGGTTCCGAGGCACATCACCCTTTCGTCGGCTGGAATGGCGAACTGCGGGGCACACTGCCGATGATACATCCCTCGGGAGAAGCCCCCTGTGGCATTCAACCGCTCGGACGTGGATTACTGGTTCCCTCCTGGAGCGATCATCGCATTGACTTTTTTCCACTCACTCCTCAGGGAGCCTCTTACACATCCAAACCCATCACCTTAGTGAAGGGGAGCCGTTACTTCCGTCCCAGTTGTATTGCAGAAGATCCCCATGCAAATTCACAAAAACGAACCTGGTATCTGTGCGACTGGGTCGACGGTCGTTATCAGGCACACGGTTTCGGTCGCCTGTGGAAGCTGGAAATCGATCTCGATCAGGCAGACTGGGTCGGTGAACTGGAACTGGAACCACCCACGGAAAATGCAAAACTCGCGGCGCTTTTGCGCAGTGGTAAATCAACGCACAGCCAGAAAGAATTATTGAAGTTTTCCCACGACCAGGACCCGTTCCTCGCGTTGTCTGCGCTGCAGGCGCTGTCGCAGTATGCCTCAACCTGGACACCGGACAAGGTCGCCGGTTGGCCTGCTGCAGACCGGATTCAAGCCGTACTGGCGTTGAAACTGGCCCAGGCGGATCCACAGCAATGGATCCCTGTTTTGCTGACGGACAAAGATCCAGAGGTCCAGTTCGAAACGCTCCGCTGGATTTCTGACTACGGGTTGAAAGCCTTTCTGCCGCTGGTAGAACAGAAACTGGCGGAAAGCGATCTCGACTATCGCCGATTCGAAGCCGCCATCGCCACGTTGAACACGTTGCAGGGAAAACCCGAAGCGGGTATCCGTAATCCGGCATTACTCCTGGCCAGAGTCCAGGATGCGAACAGTGCCCCACGCACCCGGGCTTTTGCACTCCGGTTGCTGCCCACACAGTCGCTCTCCGCTCCGAAAGAGGGAAAGCTGCCTGTGAAAAACTTTCCCAAAGGACTGACACTGGAAATTCTTCAGCAACTTCTGGCCGTGAACGATGAAACACTGTCTCTGGAAGTCGTCCGCACGCTGACTGGAAATCCCATCGCTGCACAGAAAATCCTGGCAGACATCGCTGCTGACTCTCAGCAAGACGCGAAACTGCGTGCAGAAGCAATCGCGGGACTGGCGAACGTCGCAGAACAGAATACAGTCCTGTTATTACAACTGGCAGGCGCAGAGGAACGTATTGTCCGCGAAGAGGCTTTACGTGCGCTCCGCTCGATCCCGCTCACGCCTCCACAACAGCAGTCCCTGAAAAGTCTGGCCGCTCAGCATCCGGAATCAGCAGACCTGTTTGCAGCCGCGGTGAATCCCAAAAGGCTCAGCGTCGGGCGCCCTGCCCTGACCGACACAGATGCCTGGGCACAGGCACTGAAAGCGGTACAGGCTCCCGCAGACCCGGAAAGTGGTCGTCGTATTTTTCATCATGGACGAGTGGCGAATTGTGCCCACTGTCATCGTCACGGCGGTCGTGGAAATGTGGTCGGCCCCGACTTAAGCAGCCTGGGTGATAAACAGGACCGTACATGGCTGCTCAGGTCCATCCTCGAACCCAGTCGGGAGATGGCTCCCGAGTACCAGCCTCGTACCATCATTCTCAATGACGGCCGCACCTTCACGGGAATTCGACTGCGTTCCTATGTCAAAGAAACCATCCGCGATGCCAACGGTCAAAACCGGACCTTTGACCGCAACGATGTCGACACCATGGTGGAATCCCCGATCTCCTTCATGCCCTCCGGACTGGTCCATACCCTGACCGACCGCGAGATCAAAGACCTGCTCGCGTTCCTGGAAAGCGGTTCGCCCCACAAATAAGGGAGGCAGTCATTGCTGTCACTGTTTCCGCTGCAGTTTCTGTAGTCGTCGACCACCAATTTCGGTCACGAACAGATTGCCTGCAGTATCGACAGCCAGCATGTGAGGCAGATCAAATTCCCCAGGCCCCTTCCCTTTTTTGCCCCAGGAGTTTTCGACCTTGCCGCTTGCGTTCAGTTGCAGCACTTTGTTCGCACGACCGTCGGCCACAAATAGCGTTCCCCGGGAATCGAATTCCATGCCATACGGGGCAAAGCCGGTCCAGGTTTCCAGCAGGTTCCCTTCCAGATCGAAGATCTGCACGCGATCGTTCTCCCGGTCGCCCACCAGTACGCGGCCTTGCTTATCAACCACAATCGAATGCGGCAGATTGAATTCGCCTGTTCCTGTGCCCGGTGTACCCCACTGCCCCAGATATTTTCCGTTCGCCGCAAACTTCATGACACGACTGTTCCCATAACCGTCTGAAATGAAGATCTCACCCTGTGGCCCGAACGCGATATCGGTCGGCTTATTGAACCGATCCTGACTGTCACCCGCTTTACCCGCCTGCCCCAGCGCCAGCAGCAGTTTTCCTTCCTGGCTGAACTGAAACACCATGTGATTACCGATATCGGTCACCCAGACATTGTCCTGTGGGTCAACGCGCAAGCCGTGCGCCTGCCCGATCAGCTTGTCGCCCCACGAGCGCACAAATTTGCCGCTCGAATCAAAACAGAGAATCGGCTGCGGGCCCCGATGAAACAGATACATCCGCCCCTGGCTGTCAAAATCCACCGCCGAACAGGGTCCGAGCGTCAGACCTTCCGGCAACTGGAGCTGAATTGCCGCGGGTTCAAACTCGATTTTGTCTGCTGCAGCAGTAAACTCAGCTGTCAGTATCAGAAAGCTGATTGTGAGAATCAAAAGATCGAAACGGCGAGGCAGATTCATGCGGGTGACTCCAGAGAGTTTTCAAATTGTTGACTGTTACAGGAACAGCTCACTACAGCTTGTCTTTTTATGAGTGTACGCCGCCCCGACTCCACTGTCGAGTCTCATTTCACTGACAGGAAACCGTGCTGGATTGACATCTTCCCACAAAACATCTATTGATAACCTTCTTAAACTGGCACAGCCGTGTATCGCTATCGCCCCACCACCTGATCTGTGTGAAAAAGTCGTCTGTTAATCATCAGGTATCATCCATGGATTCCCGTTTCAAGCTGCTCTTCAGTGGACTGGCTATCGTGATTACTTTCACTGCCTTTATTCCGTATATCCGGGGAATTCTGGCGGGACGTACCAGACCTCACCTGTTTTCCTGGCTCATCTGGGGCATCACCACACTGATCGTGTTCTTTGCCCAACTCGAAGCGAACGGTGGAATCGGCGCCTGGCCGATTGGCATTTCAGGCGTGATCACGGTCTACATCGCCTTTCTGTCTTATGTGAAGCGCAGCGACATCTCGATCACACATCTCGACAGACTGTTTTTCAGTGCCGCCCTGTTCTCCATCCCCTGCTGGTATTTCACTTCCAACCCGATGTGGGCGGTGATCCTGCTGACGGTCATCGATCTGTTAGGCTTCGGCCCCACCATCCGCAAAGCCTACGACCATCCATTTGAAGAAAGCATTCTGTTTATCTTCTTATTCTTCATCAGGAACACCTTCGCCCTGCTGGCCCTCGAATCCTATAGCCTGACAACAGTACTCTTCCCGCTGTCAATCTGCATCGTCTGCCTGTTCCTGACCCTACTGATTCACTACCGACGCAAGGTTCTGATCGCAGACCCTTAGCACTTCAAAGTCACACACAGGATTTTAGCTGCCTTCCGGAACGATTTTCAACTCACGACAGAACGCCGCTATCCGCTCTACCGGAACCATATAGGATTTGTTCGCTTTCTCTCCCAGAAAACGGGTTCCCAGCAATGTCAGTCCCGCCAGTTGCCCCTCCTTGAACAGAGGAGTCCCTTCGGGCAAACTGCGATCAAGTTGAATCAGACCTTCAAATCGATGTTTATTCTTTAAAGGAGGCAATGCCAGTTCCGCTTGATTGTCAAAAGACACGATGCGTGCTGCCTGCGGAGTCAGAGACAATTGCGGGGAACTCCCGGGATAAATGGCCGCGAGTTCATCGCCCACCGCCAGTAGAACATATTCTGAAGGTTTATAGTCGGTCAGCTTCTGCTGTGTCCGATAGACAAACAGTTCTTTCGTACTCTGCGGCAGATAGACCGCATCGATTGGCGGACGATTCGGAATTTCAAGAAACGTCCGATCGACGGCATGGGGAGCCCCCACGGGAATAATCCCTGCTGTCCCGGCTGTGACCACGCATGTTTCAGAGCCGGCATCGACCAGAATTCCAGGTATCGCGCGGCGGGACTGATCCCGAAAGTAGACCAGCACCAGTCGGGCAATGGCCTTTTCCGCGTCACTTTTCGGCCGGACCTTGATCGATTCATCCATACTTACTATATCATCCATGCGGAGCTGACGTTTTTTTTTGGAAGCACTCTCTGAAGGTGGAGCAGGACGACTTTTCAAATAGGAATTCACTGCAGACAGAGTGTCCGGTCTCGGGCTTTCCACCAGATTACCTACCTCGACCGGCGAGTCATGCGGATTCTCATGAATGCGTCCGATCGATTGATTCTCTTCTACTTTGATGATGTCAATCTGACCTCTCACAAGACCCTGATCAAGGGCAATCAGTTCCATTCCGACTTTGATACCGTCTTTCTTTCCTACCGAGAGCACAGCTTCTCCATCAGCCACAGAGATCACCTGCCCCTTTATGAATATTCTGTTTGTATCGGCATTGCCTTCAGACCCACGCACCCACAACAGGTCCGCCAGTTCTGGAGTCCCCGGATTTACGCGTGACTGGCGACTGGTGGTCCAGGCACCACGAATTTCTTCATCGGCGAGTCGAATGGAAAGTTTACCGAAACGGTCTTCACCTTCACGCCAGGTACCATTAAAGCGACGTTCGATGCGCGACCATTTTAAATCGACGCTGCCCGAGGCAGCATTGTCAGGCTGTTTGTAGGTTCCCGCGTAAAGTCCTACATCCTCGCGGTTCAATGTGACAGTCCCCCACCCTTCACTGCGCCATTCACCGGCGATGTCGGGCGGTTCGGTTGCCTGCCAGAAACACATTCCCAGTACAATCGCAGCCAGACCGCCGCTCAGCGTTAGCAGTCCCCGCTTACGACGAAAGTTCGAAAAGAAACCACCGGTTTTCGTCTGACTTTCGAGAGAAGGCGGCAAAGGAACTTCCGTCGGTTGCTGTACATGAGCCAGACAATCTTCCAGTAACACAGAGACTTCACTGGCGGTCGCGAAACGAGCGGCGGGCTCTTTCGCCATCAGTTTGTTGA
>NZ_CAXAVM010000183.1:0-14043 GCF_963972345.1 uncultured Gimesia sp.
CAACAAAGCCAACCCGTTCATCGTAGGGGTCGACCCATGTGTCGACCCGCCTGGCGAGTATCAACCCGGCATCGCGCACAATGGGAACAGCTGAAACCTCCCTATCAGAAATATCGAGCACGAAACCCCCAAACCCAGCCATAAGAAAAAATGGGTAAGCCCGAATGCACATCCGGGCTGAGCGCAGCGAGCAGGAGGTCGCAGCTACCACGTTCCTTCCAGAACCGTGCTTCCTATATTCGCTCGACACGGCCGGACAAGCCGGACCGTGGCACACGGGAACCTCTCTATTAATTGCAATGGCTCCTGCTAAATCAGACGTGCGTGTGCCATCTGTCGGCTTGCCCGACAGTGCTGGTGCAACACCAGGAGTCACCTCTCGAAACGGGTAGCCCCGGATGTAATCCGGGGTTGTCGCAGACAACAGGAAACTGTCAGGGAAAACGTACAATTCAAAACAACAAATCCCACTCGTTCAACGTAGGGGGCGACCCATGTGTCGACCCGCCTGGCGAGTATCAACCCGGCATCACGAACAATGGGAACAACTGAAACCTCCTTATCAGAATTCTTCTACCACGAAAAAACAGACTCCAGTTTTACTCATCTTCATCATCAAAAACCTCCAGCGGTGGATGGGGTTGCAGTCCACGCTGAAACGGTAGCTCGCATTCATGCTCAATGAGTATGGTTTCGTAATGTTGCAATCGGAACCAGAGCAGTTTTCTCAGCATCTCAAGCTCGACCTTCGCTTCTTCAAGATCGCCCTTATCTATTTCTCGCCGCACCGCATCAGCCGTATGACATAGGTGCGTCAGAGAATCTCCCTGAATCAGCGAGCCGGGAAAGTTACGCCCCGGATGCCTCATAATGGCATAGTTAGAGGCGTCCGAGTAGATCTCCACTTCTTCTTTTCGCATGTTATTTCATTGTCCTCAGATTTCATTTCGTACTTTTCGCGGTAGAAAAAAGTCCGCTTTACCCACTCAAAACAACCCGCGTTTCCGCGCTTTCCAGTACGCAGCCAGATGATAGATCACGCCGCAGCTGGAGGTCTGTGCGTAGTCCATCCGCAGGATGATGTCTGCCAGGTTCTGTTTCTGTGCCTCGGTGATCGGCAGATCGGCCAGCATCAGTGGCACGAGTGAAAGTTCACCCGCTTCGCGGATTGCATGCCAGACACGGCGGTACGCCCCCCACTGGGGATTGCGATACTCGCCTTGCGTGATCCATTTTTCAGCCTTGCGCCAGTCGGGACCCAGCATGGTCAGATCCAGATCATACAGGGCTTTGCGGGCGTGGCCGATTTTGGAGAGTGCTTTTTCCGCCGTCTGTTTCATCAACCCGTGCAGGTCGGCTTTGAGCTGGGGATCCTGTTCCAGCTGATGCAGTAACTCGAACGAACACTGCATCTGAACATACACGTAAGCGGAATGATGTTCATCCGGTTTCATCGACTGTGTTTGTCGAATCGCCGGCGTCAGATAGTGACGATACTGTTTCCGATACTTCTCCTCACCCGTCACATCCCAGGCCGCCGCATAGATCATCGGCAGTCGTGCTGCTTCGTGGGGACGCACATTCCACATCCGGCAGATTCCCAGCGGACAGCGTTTGCCATCCGCTCGCAGGAAATCATAGTTCGTCTCCGCCGTCACATTGGCAATCATCCGGTCGGCGACCGCAGACAGGATCGCACGGACCTCCTGTTTCGTTTTCTCATTGCACAGCGGACTGTGATAGTACCGCCACAAGCCGTGCACACAATGCGTGTATTGATCGCGGGACGAATTGATATAAACGCTTTTGCCATCCTCGACACACACGGCGCGGGCAATAAAACCGGGTACGCCATGCACGGTCGCACACAGTTTGATGCCTTGAAAAACGTTATCAATATCGGTTTTGAGTTTTTCATCCCCGGTGACGTCGTACATGTCGACGATGGTGCTCAGCATTGCCCCACCCAGGATCATGCCGTCTTCCATCCCCGTGCTGTAACCACACGGATTGGGAAACTGCCGCTGGACTTCTTCCGCCGTCGGCAGATGGCCCAGTTCCTGCCCTGGCTCATAGCTGCTGAGATAATCATAAAACAGATGCGTCTGCGGCCGATAAAACCGCGTCCACGTCACCTGCCACGCCTGATCAATCTGCTGTTTCAGTAGCGCATACCGCTCGGGCTCCGATCCGTTCGCAGGAAGAGAGCAGAGCAAGAATAGAATGGTAATAACCGGTATCGAAAATCTTCTGGTGACTCTCTGTTTCATTGCATCGAAATCTTAAAATGAATTGTCTATCGAGTGATTGTGATAAGCCATTACGCTACAGGAATTCGTATTTTCCGATCTTAAGGAGTGTTGGGAGCGGGGCTCCACTCGATCAGGCAATCTGGTAATGCTTTCTGTATTGCCTGGTAATCTGCTTCGCTGACTCTGGTTTCATTCAGAAACAGAATTTGAAGCTGCTTCAGTCCATGCAATGATTTAACATCTTTGATCGGGGTATAGGCAAGGTTTAAATATTTAAGATTCGTCAATTGTGCGAGAGGGGACACGTCTGTGATCTGGCATTGGATTAGTGACAGATATTGCAGTTGTTTCAAATTTGCTAAAGGGGCCAGGTTGCTGACAAAAGAGTGTTCAATGGACAAAGTTTTCAAATGTGGCAGATCAGCCAGCGGACTGATGTCAGTCATATCTGCTTCAGGGTATGCGGAGACTACGATGATATCATCGAGGTAATCGATCCCCAGGAAATCTCTTAACCAGTCGGGACCTGGCGGCCGGAATTCTGTTTGAGGTTCTCCCTCCTCTGCTGCCTCATATCGGTAGCGTCCGTCATCTACTGTCCTGAATTCGTAACTGCCGGCTTCTCCTGTTTGGAATCGGTAGAGCCCCTGACCACGATCTTTACTCAGCCATTGAATTACTCTCCGCTGCTGATTGGCGTCGCTTATATTCTTGTCCACGACCCCCCCACCTGCCAACAGACAGGCCAGCAGGATCAACCCGCTTCCCATGAGCACACGGCGATTTCTGGTTGTGGGGGGCTTCATACTCATACACGAATGTTACCACAGCCACTCAATAGAAAAACAGCCCGTTCACTCGAATCTGGTCACCAGAACTCGTTCGTGTCATTTCATCTTTTTCGCAGTAGAAAAATCAAAACTGCTCCACGATAGCAAAATTAACGTTCTTAATTTACCATGTAAGGGAGCACGCACCGCTAAATCAAATCAATATTGAAAAACAGGAAAGTCATCCCGTGATCGAACATACCGTCACCTTTCGCCTGACGCATCCACATGGTTCTGCCTCAGAAACCAGGTTCCTCACCGCCGCCGCGGCCCTGGCAGAAATTCAGGATGTCAAAGACTTCGTCATCCGTCGCCAGACCAGCCCCAAAAATCAGCACACGTTCGGCATCAGCATGCGGTTCGACACACAGGAACAATACGACTTCTACAGCAATCATCCCGCACATCAGGCCTTTATCCAGGAACACTGGCTGAGCAGCGTCGACGATTTCCAGGAAGCCGACTTCGAACCCCTTGAGAGTGCCTGAAGCCAATCACAGCTAACCCGGAGGAGTACACCATGCCCACACACCTGTTTTCAGATCTGAAGCAATTGTTAAAGCTGACATCACCGGGGCTGCTGCTCCTGCTGGCACTACTGATGGCAACGCCGTCGCACGCTGCGGAATTATACGTGGGCGCTGCGACCACAGATATTACTCCGAAACTGCCGGTCTCGCTGACCGGCCAGATGCGAACCCGCATCGCCAAAACAGTGGAAAGCCCGGTCACCGCTACTGCACTGGTGCTGGAATCGCGCGAAGGAGATAAATCACTCGAACACGCCGTCTTTGTTTCCTGCGACCTGGTCTGCATTCGTGGCGGCATCCATGAAGCGGTGCGCGACAAACTCAAAGGCAAAGTGAACGGCCTTGATCTCAAGAAGGTCATCATGAACGCCACCCACACTCACACCGCGCCCACGATGATTGAAGGACGCTACACACTGCCGGAAACCGGAGTCACCAAACCGGCCGAGTTCGTGGAATTCGCCTCGCAGAAAATCGCTGACGCCATCATCGAAGCCTGGAACAATCGCCAGCCGGGACGCGTCGGCTGGGGACTGGGGCATGCGGTTGTTGCACAGAATCGTCGCGCCCTGTACCAGGGAGGCTGGGCGAAAATGTATGGCAGCACCAGCGCCAAAGATTTTCGCGGCATCGAAGGCTACGAAGATCACGGCGTCGAAGTCCTCTTTTTCTGGAACAACGATGACAAACTGATCGCCACCGCCGTCAACGTCGCCTGCCCTGCGCAGGCCGTCGAAGGCCGCTCTGCCGTCAATGCCGACTTCTGGCATGAGGTTCGCGAAACCTTGAAGAAGAAGTACGGCGAACAGCTCTGTGTACTCGGCTGGACCGGTGCCGGCGGCGATCAGGTGCCCCGCCCCATGTATCGCAAATCAGCCGAAGCCCGCATGATGAAACTGCGTGAGCTGACACTGCTGGAAGAGATTTCACGCCGCATCGTCAACGCCTGGGAAGAAGCCTACGCCGGCGCGCAACAGGAAAAACACGCCGACCCGATTCTGAAACACGAAGTCAGAACCATCGAACTTCCCCGCCAGATCGTCACCGACGAAGATTACGCACGCGTACAAAAAGAGGTCGCCGCTTATGCCGACGATCCCTCCAAGGTCTGGATCAAAAACTGGAAACAGTCCGTTCTGGATCGCTACGACGCACAGCACGCAAGGACAGAAAAACCGTATGAAATGGAACTGCACACCCTGCGTCTGGGCGATGTCGCTCTCGCCACGAATGATTTCGAACTCTTCACCGATTTCGGCACCCAGATGAAATCCCGCAGCCCGGCCCTGCAGACGTTCGTGATCCAGCTTTGCGGCCCCGGTTCCTACGTGCCCAGCGAACGCGCCGTTCGCGGCGGCAGCTACAGCGCGATCATCGAAAGCAACAACGTCGGCCCCAAAGGCGGCCAGGTCCTCACCGAAGAAACCCTCAAGTCGATCAACGAACAGTTCAAAAAAAGTTCCAGCGACTGAGCAGCGATATTTTATCAGGACTCTCCATGCTGCAGCCCATTACCGGTTATCACACTGACGAAGAGGGACACTGGGTCGCGGAACTCGCGTGCGGCCACAAACAGCACGTCCGCCACAACCCACCGCTCGAAGAACGCCCCTGGGTCACAACCGCAGCAGGCCGCGCCTCGATGCTGGGCCATCAGCTCAACTGCAAAAAATGCGACGAAAACGCACCACCCGATTAAAAAGGTGTCAGGAACCTTAATATTAAGGTTCCTGACACCTTTTTAATGCCTGCCTCGTCTGTTATTAAACCTCTTAATGTCAAACGGCTTCTGAATGACCATCCATCCAGAAGCCGTTCATCATTGACAGTATCTTCGCGAAATACGCATCAGCCGACGGCAGCCGCGCTTTCAATATCCTGTCGTGGTCCGAAGAATTCAAAGTGCATCCGATCGTCGCCCACATCCAGTGCCTGCAGACTGCGATACACATTCTGCATGAAGGCTTTCGGGCCGCAGAAATAGTACTCGGCGTCTTCAAACGGCGTCCACTCCCGCAGCAGGCTTTCACTCACAACGCCTGTCGCGTCACACCGCTGCAGTTCCACATCCCCTTCTACAGGCTGGTCGTAGATCACACGTGTCTGTAACTTTGAAGCACTCTGCTGCAACTGCTGTACTTCTTCCGCAAACGCATGCGTGCTGCTGTTGCGGGCGGCCTGCAGCAGGTAAACGGGTCGCTCGGGTTGCGTCGCTAGTACTGTTTTCGCCATCGCCAGTAACGGCGTGATACCAATTCCACCCGCCAGCAGTACCACAGGTCGTGTTGAAGGTGTATCCGCTGCCAGGGTGAACTCACCACAGGGAGGACCGATCTGCAGTGTATCGCCGAGCTCGACCTGTTCATGCAGATAATTCGAAATCAATCCGCCAGGCGCATCCGCCGCCAACGGGCCTTCTTTCTTCACGCTGATCCGGTAATATCCCTGGCCGGGCTGATCGGAGAGACTGTAGTTCCGCGGAGAAGTCGGCGTGGTGGGATGATCGATCTTCACCGTGATGTACTGGCCTGGCTGATAGTCGGGAATCGCCTTTCCGTCAGCCGGTTTGAGATAGAACGAAGTCACCACATCGCTTTCCTGCTCCTTGCGATCTACAACAAACGAACGATAACCGTTCCAGCCACCGACTGCCGCCTGCTGTGCTGCGTAGATCTGTTGCTCGCGACCGATGCAGACGTCCGCCAGCAGCTGATAGGCTTCTCCCACCGCGGCCAGCACTTCATCGGTCGCGCCGTCCCCCATCACTTCCTTGATGGCCGCCAGCAGATGTTTGCCGACAATCGGATATTGTTCAGCCTGAATGCCCAGCGAACAATGTTTCTGCGCGATCAGTTCCACCGCGGGAGTCAGCGCTTCCAGGTCATCGATGTGAAGGAAATAGGCACAGATGGCACCCGCCAGGGCTTTCTGCTGACCGCCGGAATGCTGGTGGGCCTGGTTGAAATAGGCCTGCACTTCAGGGTTCTCTCTGAACATGCGTTGATAGAAAACCCGAGTAACCGTTTCCGCATTGGCGGCGACCGCAGGGGTGATATCTTTGACAATTTGGATTGTTTTAGCGCTTAACATAATGAAGTTCTCCCGAGAGAAAGCTTGAAATACAGGCCGAAACCTTTATACTACATAGAAAGGTATAGAATATAATTCTGCATGTCAAGGTGTAGAATTGAGGATATTTTTAAAAAACGACCTGGAACTCCAAAATGCTCTCTAAAACTCACGAATATGCCCTGCGCGCGGTCGCCTGCCTGGCAGGACAACCCGGAAAACCGGCATCCGCTGACTTCCTGGCGGAACGAACGAAAGTCCCCCGCCGCTATCTGACCCGCGTGCTGCAGGACCTGGCAGCGTCGGGGATCGTGAGTTCCAAAAGCGGCCCCAAAGGGGGCTATGAACTGATCGCAGAAAGTGGCGACCTGACGATATTGGATATCGTGAACGCGATTGCCCCGCTGGAGCGGATCAACGCCTGTCCGCTGGGGCTGAAATCGCACACCAGTCTCTGTCCGCTGCATGCGGAACTGGATCGGGTCTACGCCGACACCGAAGCCGCCTTCTCACGCGTAACAATCAAACAGCTGCTGGAATCCACCAGCACGATCATTCCCCTGTGTGATATCAAAGTCTGAACCAGACACGCATGGTCTGTCCCCATAGAATTTCACACAAAGAAGTTTCTGGTCAGGAGATATTTCTGACAGCGCAGTAAAAAAGCGATGGCCGCCTGAAGGAGGAAGCCATCGCCTCGTTACGCTGATGAGCTGTCGGCAAGAGTTCCGTTAAGACTAACGGTTACTTTGCTCATAGCGTTCTGAATTGGCAGTCTCTTGACGGGTTTGTCGTGCATCACGTGAATAGCGTGAGCTACGTGAGTCGCGAGACTTCATTGCACCACGAATCGTGCGGCTGGTGGGTTCGCGGACATCAATGCTCTGTCCATCCACGCGAATCAGTTGTGCGATCAGTGCATCCTGATCGTTGATTCTGCCTTCCCGCGCCAGCAGTTTAACTGACGTCCCTTCCGAGAGGTCCACATCTTCAAATTCACTGGCGGGTCCCAGATTGACACGTCGGGTTTCGTCTTTTCCTTTCAGGGCTAAATCAGCGACGAGGAACTTCCCATCGCGTCCCCGGAAGCTGGTCTTCCGCGTATTCTCGATGGTTCCCTGGAATTTTCTCAGACCTTGACGCTGAGGCAGCTCGTTCTGAATCGTTTCTCCATTAAAGGATACGAACTGCGCCATCACAGCCGAGTCATCATTGATTCGGGCGCGAATGCCTCTCACATTGATTTCGTCTCCTTTTCCCAGGTCAAGCTGACTGACTTTTTCTTTCGCTCCCAGGCAGACACGCAGAGTTTTGCCTTCATCGGTCTTCAACTTTGCGACCATCTGTGTCTGGTCTGAAGAGGTCATGTTCTTTTCCTGAAGATTCTTGATCTTACCGGTGAGCTGCACCTGCCGATCGCGTTGACCACGCTGCCCCCGCTCTCCGCGCTGCATCTGCGCCGAGCCCCGGTTTGCTTGTGAACGCTGCCGACTCTGATTCTGGGCATTTTCCAGATCATACAGAAAGATCGTTTCGACCGCGTCGTATACACCATCACGATCATAGTCGACCCCGACGTGGACCCAGCCATCCATATCCAGGCGGTAGCGGCTCTGCTCGCGATCGCTTGATGATTGCTGTTGCGAACGCTTACCGCGCTTTGAATGCTGTTTATCCTGCGAATGTTGACTCTGTTTCCGGGCGGATTTCTGATTTGACTGATCTTGTTGTGATCTGTTTTTGTCCTCAGCCTGAGCAGGCACAACCAGTGCCACAGCCAGACCAAACGCAGAGGTTAATAGTACAGACTTACTGAAATTCATTAATCAAACTCCTTTAATTGTTGATTCAAATTAGTTTTCGTTTCGGGATCTCAGCAGGAGAGGGAGACCGCGGCCCGCCGTGGAAACCACGTTGTACCGACGGGCACACGGATCGTCCCTCAACACACTCCCCCTGAGCTTAGTCCCACCATTCATCAGCGGTAAAATATTGATCGTAGTCGTCGGTATTACCGTAGTCGTACCCATTCCCACTTACATCTTCTTCCGACCAGTCGGCGTCCCGGTTCTCTCGATATTCAGGACGCTCGCCGTCGCCGTAAAATTCATTGGTGTAGAAGTAGTCTGTATTGGGTTCCCGGTAATCTCCGTAGCGGGTTTCAGAGTTGTCGTTTTCCCACCAGTCTTCGCCATCTTCCCACCAGGCTTGTGGCCAGTCATCGTCTTCGTAGTAATGGTCATCGCCATAGAACTCGTCGTCGTAGAGGTCGGATTCCCCATAGCGATAGGTATATTCTTCCTCGTCGTCGTACCACCAGTCATCGCTGAACCACTGTTCGTCCTCATCTTCGTTGTCGTACCACCACTCTTTCTCGAACCAGTAGTCATCTTCGTATCTGCTTGTTCCCCTCTCAAAGGCCGGATCTATAGATCTGTCGGAAATAGCCGGCTCCTGAGCATTCACTGAATTTAATACTGCGCCACCCAGGGGGTTCAAATACAAACATAAGGTTAAGATGAAGAAATATTTCGACATCTGTACTACCATTGCGATCTCCTTGTCTGAAAAGTGAAAAGGTTTTGATTTCGGCTTGGACCGCCGACCCGCTGCAGTAGCTCGCGCCTCTACTGCGACATTATTTCAGATGCCGGATATCCGTGGAGAGTGATCAACCAGATCGTGATATCTCGTTCGCTGCTGCATCTGAAGCCGTGCTCGCACATGGTGCAACCTCATGGCATTCCCTGCCGGCGTTGCGATTAAAAAATTGTGCAACATGTATGCCAGCCACTAAGAACCTCGCAGAAAGTTCCACCGGGCTGCAGCGCAATTTTTCAAAGTGGGGATGAAAGCAGCAGTTGTATTTTCGATGCGTATTTCAGATCGTGAAAAACGCATTGCGCGCGTTTGTGAATTGACGATTAAGAAATCGTGTCAACACTTCCGCTGTGTCTGCTCAGCCTGCAGGCTGGTCGCGCAGCACACAGCCCCCTGGTCTCTCGGGCGACAGCAGTTGCGCGTGTGCGTAAAAAAACGAGGCCCGTCAGCTGCAGGCCTCGTTTTTAGATTGTGTCCAGATATCCTGTCGCGTCTCCAAGTCCATTTAGATCAGGAATAATAGATTGAGAGACGCTATGGTTGAATGTGAAGTACTCTCGTTTATCGTGAATTACAGCTGCACTCTGCAAGAATGTCGCGGCTCTCCGTGCACGCTGACGCAGTTCCGTTCGGACGACAGGATGTCACATCGAGTCGTTACAGAGTGCCGTCCAGACCTTTCTGGTAATACTTGTGTGTGATCTCATCCTGGTGTTCCAGCAGCCAGTCGATGGTGGGTTCGTTGTGCATCGCTTTATGAATCGCCAGCGCGGTCGCTTTGCGATGAATTTCGAACAGGGCTTTGTGGTCCAGGTTCTCATCGGTGGCCGCGCCGGGATTCAGCCAGACCGAACAGATGATGCCCAGGTCATTCGCTTTCTCTTTGGGCAGATCCCCCGCACGGACGGCATCCAGCACCCCATTGGCAATTGCCGCCTGCACGGTTCCCATCAGAATATTCGTGTAGGCACTGCTCTTGACGGTCACCTTGCTTACCATCAGCGTCACGGGTCTGACCTGGATGTCAGTATTCAGAATCGCGAAGACTTTCGAGTGACCGGCTGACTGTCCGCCGGTCAGCGTGGCAATCGCGGTACCCACGGGGCCATCCAGTTCACCAATCACCACTTCCGGTTCCGCAGCCGTAAACGGGGGACCACCGGCCACCAGGCTTTCGCCCGTACGCATCACAATTCGCTCGCTCATAAGAAGACTCCTTGCAGGTAAAGTTTAAGAAGCCCTCACCCTACCCGATCTTCAGAGAACCTTCAACCGGTTCGATCAAGTAACGTTTAACGGTAACTTATCGTGAGCGGCCTGGTGTTTATCACTGGTTATGAAGTCAAATCAGGGGACCTTCCACAAGTGGGCCGTATTGTCATCGGACCCGGTAATAATTATTTTACTGTCCGGGCTGAAGGCCATTGCGTTGATTCCATCTTCATGCTTGAACGGTTTGGCTTTCAGTTTTCCGCTTTCAGAGTCCCAGAACCACAGTTTGTCATCAGAACTGACCGTCGCGATCGTTTTCCCATCAGGGCTATACGTAACGATTTCTACAAAGTCGGTATGGTCCAGTCGTTTTCCTCGTGAGCGACCATTACTCACGTCCCACAAGCGAGCCTTAGAGTCGGCTCCTCCGGTAATCGCCGTTTTGCTGTCCGGACTGAAAGCAACCGAGTAGAGAAATAAACCATGTTCCAGCGCGCTGCCTACAGCTTTTCCGGTTTTGACGTTCCAGAGTCGACCTGTATTGTCCTGGCTTCCGGTGATTACCGTCTTACCATCTGGACTGTAAGCGACACTCACAACAGCGGCAGAATGGGGGAATGGTTTCCCCTGTGGTTCGCCGGTCTCCGCATCCCAGAGTTGCGCAGTGTTATCCGCACTGCCCGTAAGAACCAGTTTGTTGTCCGGGCTGAAAGCCACATCCAGTAATTCCAGTTCATGATGCAGTGGCTGACCTTTTTGTTCGCCTGTCGTCAGATCCCACAGGTAACCTGTTTTATTAAAGCAGCCTGTAACCAGAGATTTCCCATCCGGGCTGATTGCGATCGCTTTCAGGCCACCATGATTCTCAAGCGGTTCGCCCTGCAACTCCCGGGTTTCCACATCCCAAATACTGACCTTGCTTCCATGCTCAGTAAGTACCGTTTTTCCATCCGGGCTGAAGAGTACCGAATTCACATGTCCAAAATGTTTGAGTGGTTCCCCGATTTGTTGTCCGCTCGCGACATCCCAGAGACGCGCTGTCTGGTCGCGGCAGCCGGTAATCACTGTTTTGCCGTCCGGGCTGAAGGCCACACAATTGACTTCTCTTTCGTGTTTGAGCGGCCCTTCGAAATGGTCAGGCTTCACTACTTGCTTCTCAGCTGGTTTCTCTTGCGGTGCGTTGGTCGTCTGTTGCGGGGCTTCCTGATTTTGACAGGCGGTAGAAATGATCAGCAGGACAGCGACTGACAGAAATGGGAGCAGTCCCGAAACGACAAGGCGAGTGTCTAATTCTGTTGTTACATGACACTCATTTTTATATCCTGACTGAGCAGTCATCTGTTTCTCCATATCGATTCAATACTGATGATGTTCATTCCACTGGGAGCGCGGTTTCTGTAAATTACATCATAGTAGTCAAATGAACATTTTCGCAAGGGCCGCCAGCAGGGAAAACTCATTGCTGAATAGAAGCTGTTACGCAGGCGTTTTTGTAGCCCATCTCCCCAGTCGTGTTCCGGTCGCCACATGATCAATGAAACCATCACCACGATATTTCAGAATGATTTCATCTCCCCGTGAAATCAGCAGATCACTTTCACTCCACGCCCATTGATGCTCGCCTGCTTCTTTCATCGACTGAAACAAAGCAACTTCTGCTGATTCCAGTAACTCAGGATTTTGAGGAACGATCATAAAGACACAGTCTCCCGTACTCTGGCTGAGATCAGGATGAAACAGGGTAAAGCCCAGGTGCTCTTGATTCACTGTTTGGAGTACCATCATTTTGACTGCTTCGGATGTCATCTGCCTGCCCCCTACTTCCCAGCCTGTTCCTTCACGTGTTCCTTCACCGCATCAATAAATGCTTTGTGAATGTCACCGGGTGCGGCGTGGCCCATCAGGGGTTTGTTGATGACCTGCTTCTTCCCTTTCAACTGGTTATAGGCGGCATAGCAACTCGAAGGGGGGCACGTGACGTCGATAAAACCGACGCTCATAATCGCATCCGCCTTCGCCCGGCTGGCGAAGTTCACTGCGTCCACGTACTGGGCCGCTTTCAGTTCTGTGCCCGCGGGCGAACCGTCGGGCAGTGTCGTGACCAGTTTCGGCCAGCCATTGATGCGTCCCGCAGCACGCCCGGAATGATCGCAGATGGCAGGTACGCCCGTCGCGATGAAGGTCACCCGTTGATCCAGACCACCGGCAGCCAGCGCCTGTCCGCCACCCTGGCTGTGGCCGATCACGATCAGGGTTTTTCCGTCCCACTCCGGTTGCGAGGTCAGATAATCCAGCGCGCGAATCAAACGTAAAAACATGCCGACAAAATAGGTTGTTTCGCGGTCCTCGCGACCGAAGTGCGGATAGCCCTTGAGAGGACCCGCATACTGTTCTTTATAGAACTCTGCCGACTTGCCGTTAGGCAGGCCATGCGCGTTGATGTCCAGCGACAGCATCTCCTGGTTGGCCCCTTTGATGGCATTGCTCAGCGAGGAACTGCGGACTCCCGCGCCGTGAACCCACAAAATCGCAGGCAGGCTTTTGGGTTTCGCATCTTTGGGTTTTCCCAGATAGCCGGAGACCGGCGCTCCGCCGAGACAGTCCACCTGCAGATCAAAGCACTCAATTTTCTTGTCGGGCTGCTGGACCGGCGTCAGCTTCGCTTTTGCGGGAACTTCCGCCAGCTTGCGTTTCTGTTCCGTCCAGAACTCATCAAAGTCGGCAGGCACAGGCAGGCTGGGTTCAATCTCCAGTGGTGAAAATGCAGCGCCGGCTGTTTTCGTCAGTTGCCTGTTCTCATCCAGGGTCACCATACAGCGAAGAAATCCCGGCTTGCTGCAGGTTACTTTCACGATCGCCGGCTCACTGCCCACTGTCAGCTTCCCGTTGGGATAATCAGGGCCGCTGCTGATGAAGTCATCAACCCGGTACGTCACCGTCATGCCATTTTCACCGGCGAGGGGCTTTCCGTCTTTCGTTACTGAAATCAGAAACGTTGCCTCTTCCCCCGTATTGTAAATCGCATCCGGCCGATCGGTCACGACGTTCAGTTCCAGTTTCTCTGCCGCGATGACAGATTCACAGAACGAAAAAACAACCGCCAGCGCGATCAGGGGACAGACAATATTTCTCAGCAGTGGATGACGCATGGGATATTCCTGTTCGATAGTCAATTCAGATACTCCAGGCAGCAAACTTTATTCTATCAGACTTTCCTGCGAACGGAAGCAGAAGCTGACTGACAAACAGCCCCCTGCCTGTTTTTGCTGCCGGTGCTTCCCATCGCAGTCGGAATGATTCGAACTTTGCCGCTATTCTTTTAAGTCCACATCAATCACTTCACAATATTAATCGCATGCGATTTAATACGGGAGTCAGCCTGAAACCCTGTTTCAGGTTACGATTCCAGTTCCATGCCGCCGGCACTTTCGATGAAGAGCACGCGCGGCAGATCTCCGACGAATGTTTCCATGCGGGCAAAGAACGCGGCCTCGGCACTTTCTTCAGGCGGTTCAAATCCGAGAATCACAACCGCGGCTTCAGCCGAGG